>JANORI010000084.1:0-3549 GCA_031415235.1 Acidobacteriota bacterium
GGTGGCGTAGAAACGCCCAGCCCGAGCGGGCGGCTCTGGCCGGGCGCGGTAGCCGAGGCGGGACTCCCGGCTCAGCGTGGGGCGAATCGCACGCACCTCCTACGACAGCACGCGGACGACGACGCGACGGTTGAGGGCGCGACCAGCGCGGGTGGTGTTTGGCGCCACCGGCTTCTCTTCGCCGTAGCTGATGACGTTCATCTTGTGCAGCGGCATCTGGTGCTGTTCGTGGAGATAGCGCTTCACGGCTTCCGCGCGGTCGAGGCCCAATTGCTCGTTATAGGTCGAGGCACCCACGTTGTCGGTGTAGCCCTCGATCTCGATGAAGGCGTTCTTGGGATCGGCCTTCAACTGCGCGATCATCCCGTCGAGCCTGGCCTTGGTGTCGGCGGGCATGGCGGTGTGGCCGGACTTGAAGTTGCCCTGGTCTTCGCTGAGCGTGACTTCGAAGATCAGGCGGCGCGCCGACGCCTCCATGCCGTTCACTTTGCCGCTGAGGCGTGCATCCACTTCCTTGGTCGCGGTCGCGGAGGCGTCGCCGACGGCGCGCGCCTCGACCGCCGCACGACTCGCGGCGTCAGCCTTGGTGTCGACCTCGCCGATCTTCGTTTCGTTCTGGCGCGTCCGTTCCTGCGTGGCTTCAAGCGACGTGCCGAGCGTGTTCACCTTCGTGTTGACGTCGCCAACTTCGGTGCGGACGAACTTCTTCGTGGCGCAGGCCGACGTGGCCGCTGCTGTCACGGCGAGCGCTACTGCCAAGTACGTGTTGGTTCTCATGATGTTGTCCTTCCAGGTGCATGTGCGGTGATTGGGGCAGCCGGGTGCCCATATCAAGGTTCGGCGTCTGCCCCGCTGCGCTGGCCGTCAACGCGAACGCGAAGAGCGCGACCGCCGCCGTGTGTAGCTTCTGCATGTGCTGTTGCTCCTGCCGCTACCCTACGTGAGTCGCGCTCCGGGCGATGTTCAGAACGGCACAGCCGCGGTGAGACGTGCGCCGGTATGGTGCTGGCTGGACCTGAAAGGCGCCCTCGCGAACGGGCAAGAAGCGAGGCCGGCGACTCCTCGGGGACCGTCAGGATTCGACACGTGCAGCCGCGGAGACGACGAAGAATCTCGCTTACCGGGGTCGCCATCGCCGGCGTGGCCGTCGCCGTGGCGCTGGCCGTGCGGGTATCGCGCGAAGCGGAGCCCCGGTTTCGCGAAGAGCTCGAACGATGGCTTTCGGCGCGCCTGAACAGCGATGTGCGCCTCGACTCGCTCGACGTGCAGCTACGTCCTACGGTGCGTGTCGAGGGCACGAACTTGGTGCTGCGAATCGCGGGCCGGCCCGACTTGCCTCCCTTCATCACCATCGCGCGCGTGTCTGGCAGGGGCGGCTTCACGACCCTGCGGGCGAAACGGCTCACCGAGGTGCGGCTCGAGGGCGTGGAGATCACCGTGCCGCCGGGACGCAGCGCGGATCTCGACGCCTTGCGACGCGCCGGGCGCGGTGTCGCTGCACCGGACGAATTCACGGAAGTACCGGCCGCCCCATTCATCATCGAACGGCTCGTGGCTGACTCGATGCGTCTGACCGTGATGGCACGCGATCCCTCCCGCGACGCACAGCAGTGGGACATCCGCGACCTCGTGATGCAGCCCTTCTCGCTCGACGCCGCGACGCCCTTCAGGGCCACCATCGACACGCCCTTGCCCGGCGAACGCGCGGGTCTGACGGGCACGGTGGGCCCGTGGCCCCGCGATGACTTCCAGCTGTTGCCGGTGACCGGTGAGTACACGTTCGTCGGCGACGCCGGTACCGTGCCAGGCCTCGACGGACGATTGGACGCGACGGGTGCGATTCTGGGCACGCTCGAGCGGCTGGCCACCCACGGCACGGTGACGTCGCCGGCGATCGGCCTGCGCAGCAACGACGCCGGCCGGCTGACGATGTCGACTACCTACGACGCCGTGTTCGACGGCACCAACGGCGACTTGTTCCTGACCCGGGTCGCCACCACCCTGGCGGATTCCACGTTTGAGACGTCGGGACGGGTGACGCGCATGAAGGGCACGGGCGGGCGTCACGTGTCGCTCTCAGTCAAGGCGCTCGAACGGGCTGACGTCGCCGATGTGATGCGCCTGCTCGTCGATGGCGCCCGGCCGCCACTGAGCGGCCAATTGTCGCTCGACGCCACCCTCGAGCTGCCGCCCGGCGCCAGCGAGGTGCTCGATCGAATCGCCGTCGAGGGTGCGTTCCGCATTACTCGCGCGCGGTTCGCCAGTGCGGACATGCAGGGCAAGGTGGACGAGCTGTCGCGACGCGGGCAGGGCCGGCCGGCCGACATCGCCGTTGCGAAGGTGCCGTCGGACATGCGGGGGCGCGTGCGCCTGCAAGACCGCCGCTTGACGTTGTCGTCCGTGGTGTTTGCGGCGCCTGGGGCAACGATCGCTGCCGCCGGGTCGTACGGCATCGCCACCGAGCAGTTGCGATTCCGGGGCGTGGCCAGGTTGGACGCGGCGGTGTCTCGCACCCAGACGGGCGCGCGGCGGCTCCTGCTGCGACCTCTCGACCCGTGGCTCGCGCAACAGGGTGCCGGCACCCGGCTCGTGATGGACGTGCGTGGCACGCGTTCGGCGCCCGTGGTGGACCTGGACCTTGGTGCGACGCTGCGTGGCCGACGATGACGCCGGGCATTCAGCCGAGGGGTGATCCTTTGCCCGATTCCCTTGGCGAAGCGTGACACTATCGGGCACGTCCTGTCAGCAAGAGAGAAGTCATGAATTGAACAAGACGACGACCACTCCCGACGGGGCAAGGCCGCAGACCGGCCTGCCTGCGGAAGACTCTCTGCTCGAAGCAGGGGCCCTGCAAAGCGCCATCTTCAACAGCGCCAACTTCTCGAGCATCGCCACCGATGCCAAGGGCGTCATTCAGATCTTCAACGTCGGCGCGGAACGCATGCTGGGCTACACCGCGGCCGAGGTCACCAACACGATCACCCCGGCAGGTATCTCCGACCCTCAGGAACTGATCGTGCGCGCCGCGGCACTCAGTCTCGAGCTCGGTGTCGCGATTACGCCAGGGTTCGAGGCGCTGGTCTTCAAGGCCTCGCGCGGGATCGAAGACATCTACGAGCTCACTTACATCCGGAAGGACGGGAGCCGCATTCCGGCGGTCGTCTCGGTCACCGCGCTGCGCGACGCGCAGGACGCCATCATCGGCTATCTCCTGATCGGCACGGACAACACGGCGCGGAAGCAGGCGGAAGAGGCGCTGCTCAAGGCAGGCGCCCTGCAGAGCGCGATCTTCAACAGCGCGAACTTCTCGAGCATCGCCACCGACGCAAAGGGCGTCATCCAGATTTTCAACGTGGGCGCCGAACGGATGCTGGGCTACACGGCCGCCGACGTGATGAACAAGATCACACCGGCCGACATTTCCGATCCACAGGAAGTGATCGCGCGTGCGGCTTCACTGAGTAGGGAGCTTGCCACCACGATTACACCGGGTTTCGAAGCGCTGGTTTTCAAGGCGGCGCGCGGGATCGAAGACATCTACGAGCTCAC
>JANORI010000085.1:0-4431 GCA_031415235.1 Acidobacteriota bacterium
CCCGTCCGCGCACCGTGCGAATGGCGACGTGGTCGTCGCCGAGCGCGCGGCGGATTTCGACCAGGCACTGCACGAGCGAATCATCGGTGACCGCCACGTCGCCCCCGGCCTCGATCAGACGTTGTTTGCTGACCACCTGGCCGGCATGGCGCACGAGCATCGTGAGCACGTCGAAGGTCTTCGGCCGCAGCCGGACGTCGTCAGGGCCGATGCGCACCACTTGACGCGCCAGGTCGAGCGTGACGTCACGCACGCGGAGCACGTCGGCTGCGGCCGTGGTGATCGGCATCATTTCGGCAGGTCTTCGTCGAGACTTCGGCTGGCGTTCGTGACCGGGCGTCGATCTCGCCGCTACAAGAGACAGAGCACGGGTGCGGCGGTGCGGTCGGTTCCGACCGGATCCCGGCGCCATTATAAGCCACGGCATTCCGGCCGCCGATCGCGGTCCGGCCGGCATGTGCGTAGGCGCAGGAGGCACGATGCGGAGAATTCTCGAGTCGGTGGTCATCGTTGGAGCACTGGTGCTGGCGCCGGCCAGGGCAGCGAGATCCCCAATCCGCAATTGTAGTCACCTGAGCCCGGGACCCGAGCCCCGCTCTAGTCCCCCACCTTCACCTGCAACGCCGCCTGCGCGGCGGCCAGGCGGGCCACGGGGATGCGGTAGGGTGAGGCGCTCACGTAGTCGAGCCCGACGTTGTGGAAGAAGTGCACCGACGCGGGGTCGCCGCCGTGCTCGCCGCAGATGCCGAGCTTGATGTCGGGCCGCGTCGCCCGGCCCTTCTGTACGGCCATGGCCACGAGCTGCCCGGTACCGGCGCCGTCGAAGGTCGCAAAGGGATCCTTGTCGAGAATCTTGCGGTCCTGGTAGATCCGCAGGAACTTACCCACGTCGTCGCGCGAGAAGCCGAAGGTCATCTGCGTGAGATCGTTGGTGCCGAACGAGAAGAACTGCGCGTGCTCGGCAATCGCGTCCGCGGTCAGCGCGCCGCGCGGCACTTCGATCATCGTGCCGACGAGGTACTTGAACTTGATGCCCTGCTCCTTCATCACCGCGCCAGCCACGCGGTCGACGATCAGCTTCTGGTCCTGCAGCTCCTTCACGAGCCCGACGAGCGGGATCATGATCTCGGGCACGACCTTGAGCCCTTCCTTGTTGAGCTGCGCCGCCGCCTCGAGGATGGCCCGCGCCTGCATCTCGGTGATCTCGGGATAAGTGATGCCCAGACGCACGCCGCGGTGGCCGAGCATCGGGTTGAATTCGTGGAGCTGCTCCACGCGCGCCAGCAGCGCCTTCTTCCCGGTGAGCGCCGTGCCGGTCTTGCCGGTGGCTTCCATCACCGCGATCTCGACCATCAACTCTTCGCGCTTGGGCAGGAACTCGTGCAACGGCGGATCGATCGTGCGGATCGTGACCGGCGTGCCCTTCATCGCCTTGAACACGCCGTAGAAGTCCGCGCGCTGCATTGGCAGCAACTCAGCGAGGGCCGCGCGCCGGTCGGCCTCGTTGTCGGCGAGAATCATGCGCTGCACGATCGGGATTCGGCCCTCGCCAAAGAACATGTGCTCGGTGCGGCACAGGCCGATGCCGCGCGCGCCGAACTTGTAGGCGATCTCGGCCTGGTCGGGCTGGTCGGCGTTGGCGCGCACCCCCAGGCGCCGTACCTTGTCGGCCTGCTCCAGCAGGATCGTGAAGCGGCCGTAGATATCGGAATCGCCCGGCGGAATCGTGCCGTCGATGACCTGCAGGATCTCACTCGGCGCGGCCGCCACTTTGGCGAATTTCACTTCGCCGGTGAGGCCGTCGAAGGCTACCCAGTCGCCTTCCTTCACCGTCTGGCCCTTCACCGTGAAGGTCTTGCCGTGTTCGTCGATGGCCAGCTCGCCGGCGCCCACGATCGAGGGCTTGCCCATCTGCCGGCCGACCACCGCCGCGTGCGACGTCATGCCGCCCGTGGCGGTGAGAATGCCCTGTGCGACCCACATGCCGTGGATGTCATCGGGCACGGTTTCACGCCGCACGAGGATGACCGGCTTGCCCTGGTTGGTCCACGCCACCGCCTGATCGGAGGTGAACACGACCTGACCGCAGGCCGCGCCAGGCGACGCCGGCAGGCCCTTGGTAGCCACGGGAATGCTCTTCCACTGCTTCGGATCGAACCCCGGAGCGAGCAACTGCGACAGCGCTTCCGGGTCGACGAGCAGCAGCGCCTCCTTGGGCGTGACCAGCTTCTCTTTCATGAGATCGGTGGCAATGACCACGGCGGCGTAGCCGGTGCGCTTGCCGCTGCGCGTCTGCAGCATGAAGAGCCGATCGTCTTGAATCGTGAACTCGAAGTCCTGAATGTCCTTGTAGTGCTTCTCGAGGCGCGTTGTGATCTGCCGCAGCTGAGTGTAGGCCTTGGGCATCACCTCTTCGAGCTCGCGAATCTGCCGGGGCGTGCGAATGCCCGCCACGACGTCTTCGCCTTGGGCGTTGACCAGGAACTCGCCGTAGAACTCCTTGGCGCCGGTAGCCGGATTGCGCGTGAAGCCCACGCCCGTGGCCGAGCGGTCGCCGCTGTTGCCGAAGACCATCATCTGCACGTTCACGGCCGTGCCGATGGCGTCGGGAATGTCGTAGATGCGCCGGTATTCCTTGGCGCGCGGGTTGTGCCACGAGCGGAACACGGCGTTGCGCGCCATCTGGAGCTGGGCGTGCGGGTCCTGCGGGAACGGCTTCTTGGTCTTGTCCTTGACGACCGCCTTGAAGCGCGTGACGACCTCGCGCAGGGCGGCCTCGTCGAGGTCGGTGTCGACGGCGGCGCCGGTGGCGGCCTTGACCGCTTCGAACTCGTGCTCGAACACGCTCTTGGGAATCTCGAGCACGACCGAGCCGAACATCTGGATGAAGCGGCGGTAGCTGTCGTACGCGAAGCGCCCGTTGCTGGTGCGCGCCTTCAGCCCTTCGACCGCCTGGTCGTTGAGCCCGAGGTTGAGGATCGTGTCCATCATTCCGGGCATCGAGAACTTCGCGCCCGAGCGCACCGACACGAGCAGCGGATTGGTCGCCGACCCGAGCGTGGCCTTGGCGCTCTTCTCGAGCCGCCGCAGTTGCGCCACGATCTCGTCTTCGATGGTGGGCGTGAGCTTGCCGCCATTGGCGTAGTAGAGATTGCAGGCCCCGGTCGAGATCGTGAAGCCGGGCGGCACCGGCAGGCCGGCATTGGTCATCTCGGCCAGGCCAGAGCCCTTGCCGCCGAGGGTGTCCTTCATGGTGCGGTCGCCGTCGGCCTTGCCGTCGCCGAAGTAGTAGACGTACTTCGTGGCCTTGCTCTTCGCCTTGGCCGGCGTGGCCGCGCGCGTGGCTTTTCCGACCACCTTGCCGGCAGCCCGCACGACCGCCGTGACCAGCGACCGTACCGTCGTTCTGGCCTTGGGCGCGGCCGTGGCTTTCGCCTTCACCTTCACCTTAGGCTTGGCCTTGGCCTTGGTCTTCGGGGACGCCTTCTTCACAGGTGCGACGTTGCGCTTCGTCATGCGGTCGGAACTCCTAGTTGTCGGTGTGCGGAACCATCTCAGAGACGTCCGCGAGTTGAAGAATGAGGGCCTGAATCTGTCGCATCAAGCGCAGCCGCGCCTTCTGCACGTCGGGATCCTCGGCCATGACCATCACCTCCGCGAAGAAGGTCGTGACGGCCGGGCCCAGGGCCGCGGCGTCGCTGAACGCCTTGCGGTAGTCGCCTGTCGCGATGGCACGCTCGATCGTGGGCCGGCGGCGCGTGAGCTCTGCGAGCAAGGCCACGTCCGCGGGTTCGCTGAGGACATCCATCGACGCGCCCAGCCTCTCGGCGGCGTGGTACGCCGCCTCGTCGAGGTTCTTCGCGATGTTCTTCACGCGCTTGAAGACCTGTGCCAGTTGCTTGAACTCGGTCGAGTCGGCCAAGTCAGGCAGCACCGCGAGCTTGCGCCGAATCGTCAGGGGCGCGAGCGTGGCCGGATCGAACGTGGTGACGGCCCGCACGTTGCGCACATCGGCCCCGCGCTGCTCGAACACGCTGCGCACGCGCTCGCCCATGAAGGCCCACAGCGCGAGCCCGCACTCGGCGGGATCCGCCGGCGCCGGCAGCGCCTCGAGCGCGCGCGTCACGAGCTGGCCCAGTGTGACCACCGCCGTCACGCCAGTCAGCTCCGGCAGATCCGCCAGGATGCGCACGACGCCCTGTGCCGCACGGCGGATGCCGTAGGGATCGCGCGATCCAGTCGGCCGCTCCCCCGCCACGAAGAGCGCGGCCACGGTGTCGATCTTGTCGGCCAGCGACACGGCGGCCCAGGTCACCGCGGCCTCGCCCAGATCGGCCCGCGCCGGGGCGCCCTCCGCGTCGACCGCCGAGGGCAGGTAGTGGTGATAGATCGCCTTCCACACCGCTTCGGGATGGCCGGCCTCGCGCGCGT
>JANORI010000086.1:0-7092 GCA_031415235.1 Acidobacteriota bacterium
GGGACCCTGGGTATCGACCCAGCCGATACGCTGGATGCCGACTACGGGCGAATTCTGGAGGCCGCGATGACGCGAAAGGGTTGGTGCGCCCGGCTGGAGTCGAACCAGCGACCTTCGGCTTCGGAGACCGACGCTCTATCCAGCTGAGCTACGGGCGCGCGCCGGACGTCGTCGAAGGGCCAGCATGCAGCCCCAGACATCGACCGGAGGAATGAGTGTAGTCGAACGGGACGAACCCGGGCAAACCCGCGCCAGACCTCTTCGGCCGCCCGTGGCCGGCAGACGCTAGAAAATCGTGTAGATGAAGGGCGCCAGCACCGAGCCCTTCGCGAAGACCAGCAGCCCGCCAATGGCGACCATCAGCAGGATGAGCGGCAGCAGCCAGAGCTTCTTCCGCGCCCGCATGAACGACCATAGCTCAGAGATTACCGAATCGGCCACGACTCCGTCCTTCCATGTTGTCCCCCGCGCCGCCTCCGCGGAGCCTAGTACTGCCGAGTCATCGAGTGGTTCGATGACGACTCGTGTTTCATGAAGTAGCTGCCCTTCGTGGCCGGCGCTTCGAGCGGTTTGTGCCCCAGAGCGCGCAGCACCACACCCATGGGCGTAATGGCCACGAAGTAGAGCAGGCCCATGAAGATCGGCGTCGTGACCTTCGAGATGAGCAGGCCAAACGCCATCCACGCACGGAACACCGGGCCGAGGTAGCCGGGAATGACCAGGCCCGCAAGCGTGAGCGCACCGCCGAGGCCCGCGAGCACGAGCGGGGCCAGGTCATGGCCCCGCCACCGGGAGATGCCGGCACACAGCAGGAAGGCGAGTCCGACCGTGAGCCCGAAGCGCCGGCCATCTCGCGGGGTCAGTCGAGCTGGAAGGTGTTCTTCCATTCCTCGGTCTCCTTCCATTCGGGCTGCTGCTGCTTGTGCAGCAGCAGCGGGTACAGGACCAGCGCGTCGATGTTGGTGCGCATGAAGCAGCGATACGCGTCGGCCGGTGAACAGACGATCGGCTCACCCCGCACGTTGAACGAGGTGTTCACTACCACGGGACAGCCCGTCTTCCGATCGAACTGCTTGATGAGGTCGTAGTAGTTGGGACTCGTGTCTGGCGACACCGCCTGCACGCGCGCCGAGTAGTCGATGTGCGTCACGGCGGGAATGTCCGACCGCACCACGTTGAGTTGCTCGATGCCCCACAGGCGGCGCTGTTGGTCCGTCATCGGAATCTGGCGCTCTTTACGCACCGGCGCCACCAGCAGCATGTACGGCGAGTCCTGGTCGAGCTCGAAGTAGTCCTGCACGCGTTCGGCAAGCACGCTCGGCGCAAACGGCCTGAAACCCTCGCGGAACTTGATCTTGAGGTTCATGTCGGCCTGCATCTTCGGGCTGCGCGGATCGCCGAGGATGCTGCGGCCGCCCAGGGCACGGGGCCCGAACTCCATGCGGCCATCGAACCACCCGACGATCTTCTGATCGGCGAGCAGCCCGGCCGCGCGGTCAATGAGCGTCGGGCGATCGAGCCGTTCGTAGGGCGCGCCGACGCTGTCGAGGTACTGCGCGATCGTCTCCACCGAGTACTCGGGTCCCAGATACGCCCCGTGCATCGCGTCCTTGCCCGGCGTGACCTGGCGAGGCTTGCCGAGGTGGCGGTGCCAGGCTAGCGCCGCCGCACCGAGTGCGCCGCCGGCATCGCCGGCCGCCGGCTGGATCCAGACGTGCTTGAATGGGCCTTCACGGGCCAGCCGGCCGTTGCCCACGCAGTTGAGGGCCACGCCGCCGGCCAGACACAGGTTGTCGAGGCCGGTGTCGCGGTGCGCGGTCCGCGCCATGCGTAGCATGACCTCTTCGCATACGACCTGCACGGAGCGGGCGAGGTCCATTTCCTTCTGCGTGAGCTTCGACTCGGGTTGTCGTGGCGGTCCGCCGAACAGCCGGTCGAAGTCGGGGCTCGTCATCGTCAGCCCGCCCAGGTAGTTGAAGTAGCGCTGGTTCAGGCGGAACGATCCGTCGTCGCGCAGGTCGATCAACTCGCGGTAGATCTGGTCGACGTAGCGCGGCTCCCCGTACGGCGCGAGTCCCATCACCTTGTACTCACCCGAGTTCACCTTGAAGCCGGTGTAGTAGGTGAAGGCAGAGTAGAGCAGGCCCAGCGAATCCGGCCAGCGCAACTCGTGCGTGAGCGTCAGTTCGGCGCCGCGGCCCACGCCGATCGACGCCGTCGCCCACTCGCCGACGCCGTCGATCGTCAGCACGGCGGCCTCGTCAAAGGGCGACGGATAGAAGGCGCTGGCGGCGTGCGACTCGTGGTGCTCGGCATAGAGCACGGTGCCGGTGTAGCCCAGGGCGTCCTTGATAGCGCGTTCCTGGTAGAGCTTGTCCTTCATCCACAACGGACCGGCCATCAAGAACGACTGGAAGCCGCGTGGCGCGATGCCGAGGTAGGTCTCGAGGATCCGTTCGAACTTCAGCAGCGGCTTGTCGTAGAACGCAACGTAGGCAAGGTCGTTCACGCCGATGCCGGCGCGGTCCAGGCAGAAGCGGGCCGCTTCGATCGGAAATGCGGCATCGCCCTTCTTCCTCGTGAAACGCTCCTCACTGCCGGCCGCCACGATCTCACCGTTGGTGAGCAGGCAGGCGGCGCTGTCGTGGAAGAACGCCGAGATGCCGAGAATGTGCACGGGCCGCGGTTCGGTCATCGGCTGGGATTATCCCACGCGATCGGGGCTTCGATGCGCTCGACGCGACCGTCCTCGTCGCCGCCTGCACACGGTGTCTTGTGGCCTCATGCCTTCACACAGCGGCCCGGGGCCAGCCGGCCCTGTGCCACGCGGCGGCTGGAGTCGCGTAGTAATGTATCCAGCGACATCCGACAGGTGCCGCCCGTGAGACGAGTGTTCCTTTCCATCCTTCGCGGCGTCCCGGATCTGTGGAACGCCATCGGGATCGCCCTCTGCGCCTTCGCCCTGGTGGAAGGCGCCTACGTCGGCCAGCGCGCGCTCCGCGCGGCCGTGTCGGGCTCCGATGAGGAGCGCGAGGCGCAGGCGCCCGGGCACCCTTATGCAGGAGAGTCGTGGTACCGCGAGTTCGTGAGCGCCCGGGAGGCGGCGCGAGAGAAATACGATCCGTGGCGCTCGTACTGGGCGTATGGCACGACCAGCCCGTACCTGACGGTGAATGCGCAGGGCTACCGGGTCACTCCACAGGCCGTTGCGCCCGAAGGCGCGGCCCGTACGGTGCTGCTGCTCGGCGGCTCGGCGATGTGGGGCTACACGTCGCGAGACACCCAGACCATTCCCGCGCTCGTCGCCACCGGACTCACGGCGGCAGGCGTGCGAGACGTGGTGCTCGTAAATCTCGCGCAGCCCGGCTATACCGTCGGACACGAACTGGCGGCGCTCAACTACGAGGTGGCGCGCGGGCGAGTGCCGGCACTGGCGATCTTCTTCGACGGGATCAACGACATCCGCACGGCGCACCTCTACGGCTCGCCCGGCCACGCCTTCTTCGAGCAGCGGTTCGCTCGGCTCTTTGAGGTGGAGTCGTCACGGGGATTCTTCGCGTCCCTCGTCACGCCGGGAGAACGCTCGCAGCTCATCGCCCGTCTCGGCCTGGCGCTGGGCCTGGGCAACGCGTGGGCGATCCAGCCGCGCACGCCCGACCTGTGCCCCGCGCTGGGCCGATACTACGCCGACTCGGCGCGCAGTGCGTCGGGCCTGGGCCAGGCGTGGGGCTTCGACGTGCTCTTCGTCCAGCAGCCCCACCACGCGTCCACGCGCAAGCGGCTCACGGCGTTCGAGGCGGCGTTGCTCGAGCCGTCCGACGAGGCCGAGTACACGCGCGAGTGCGGCGCAGCGATCGACACGGCCATGGCGCCGGCGGGCGTGCCGTATCAGTCTCATGGGCTCCTCTTCGACGACGTCACCGAGACGGTCTTCATCGACCGGTTCGGGCACGTCACCGAAGCGGCCAATCAGCGCATCGCCGCGTCGCTCGTGCGCGAGATCACGACGCGCCTCGCAGCCGGCGGGCGTGATTGATCAGGCCGTTGGTGGACGTGTCGTGCGACGTCACGTCGGCGGCCGCGTCCAGCTCGGGCCGAATCCGGGTGGCCAGCACCTTGCCCAGTTCGACGCCCCACTGGTCGAATGAGTTGATGCCCCACACTGAGCCCATCACGAACACTTTGTGTTCGTACAGCGCCAGGAGCCGTCCGAGCGTACGCGGGTCCAGGCGGCGATAGAGCAGGCTCGTCGTGGGCCGATTACCGGGGAAGACCTTGTGCGGCGCCAGACGCGCGACGTCGGCGGGCGCCTGGCCTTGCGCGACGAGCTCGGCCCGCGCTTCCGCCTCGGTCTTGCCCCGCATGAGCGCTTCGGTCTGCGCGAAGTAGTTCGCCAAAAGCTGCTCGTGGTGCTCCGCCAGGCCGTGAGCCGGTTCGGCCGCCGCGAGGAAATCGCTCGACACGAGCCGCGGGCTCTGGTGCAGCAGCTGGTAGAAGGCGTGCTGCCCGTTGGTGCCGGGCTCGCCCCATACGATCGGCCCGGTGGGCACATCCACGGGCTGCCCCTGCGCGTCCACGCCCTTGCCGTTGCTTTCCATGTCGAGCTGTTGCAGGAAGGCCGGCAACCGGCGCAGATGCTGGTCGTAGGGCAGCACGGCATGCGTGTCGGCGCCGAGGAAGTTGGTGTTCCACACGCCCAATAGACCCAGCACCACCGGCAGGTTGCGAGCCAGGGGCGCCGAGCGGAAGTGCTCGTCCATGTCGCACGCACCGGCCAGCAGCGCGTCGAAGCCCTCGGCGCCGATCGCGAGGGCGATGGGCAGCCCAATCGACGACCACAGCGAGTAGCGTCCGCCGACCCAGTCCCAGAATACGAACATGTTGGCCGGCGCGATGCCGAAGCGGGCAACCTCCGCGGTGTTGGTCGACACGGCCACGAAGTGCTTCGCTACCGCCGCGTCGCCGAGCGCGGCCACGAGCCACGCGCGGGCCGACCGGGCGTTGGTCATCGTCTCCTGCGTGGTGAAGGTCTTTGACGCCACCACGAAAAGCGTGGACGCAACCGGCACCAGGCGGAGGGTGTCATCGAGATGCGCGCCGTCGACGTTCGACACGAAGTGCATCCGGGGGCCTTCGCGCCCGTACGGCGTCAGGGCCTCGACGACCATGGCCGGACCCAGGTCGGAACCACCGATGCCGACGTTGACCACGTCGGTGATGCGAGCGCCTGTGGCCCCGGTCCAGGCTCCGGAGCGCACGGCGTTGCTGAACGTGCGCATGTGCGCGAGGGCGGCCGCGACGGCTGGCATCACGTCGTGGCCATCCACCAGCACCGCGCCCGGCGATTGCTTCCGCAACGCCACGTGCAGTACGGCTCGGCCTTCGGTGCTGTTGATCGGGTCTCCCGCGAACATCCGGTCGCGCAGCGCCTCGACACCTGTGGCCTGGGCCAGTCCCAGCAGGAGCCGCATCGTCTCCGCTGTGACGCGCTGCTTCGAGTAGTCGACGAGCAGGTCGTCAAGCGCGAGCGAGAAGCCCTCGAAGCGACTGGGCTCGTCGGCAAAGAGCGTGCGCAGGTGCACGTCACGCATCGTGTCGCGATGACGTTCGAGCTGCTTCCAGGCGTCGAGGTGTCGCAGGGCCATGGCCCCAGTGTACCAGCCGCCGGCCTGACCGCCGGGCGCCAGTCGAGCGGCCGGCGCCCTCGGCTCTTGCTGCTGGCCCCTGGCGGCCGGCTGCTAGTAGGATCGGACCATGTCGAAGCTTGACTCGCTGAAGCGCTACACGGTGGTCGTCGCCGACACCGGTGACATCGACGCGATCCGCACGCACCAGCCCCGGGACGCCACGACCAATCCGTCGCTGCTGCTCAAAGCCGCGCAGCAGCCGCAATATCGTGGGCTCGTGAACGGCGCGCTCGATGAGGCGGCGCGGGTGGCCGAGGCCGGCGACGCTCGCACCGAGGCGTTCATGGACCGCTTGTCGGTGGCGTTTGGCCGCGAGATCCTGCAGATCATTCCGGGGCGCGTGTCGACCGAAGTGGACGCGCGGCACAGTTTCGATACCGAGGCGACGCTGGCCAAGGCGCACGACATCATCGCGCTGTACGAGGCGGCGGGCGTGTCGCGCGATCGGGTCCTCGTGAAGATCGGTAGCACGTGGGAGGGCATCCAGGCGGCCGGGCGACTGGAGCGCGCGGGCATTCACTGCAACCTCACGCTGCTGTTCAGCTTCGCCCAGGCGGTGGCGTGCGCGGAAGCGGGCGTGACGCTCATCTCGCCGTTTGTGGGCCGCATCTACGACTATCACCGCAAGGCCCGCGGGAGCGAGATCCCGGTCGACGAGGACCCGGGCGTGCAGTCGGTGCGGCGCATCTACGCCTATTTCAAGAAGCACGGGTACGGCACGCAGGTGATGGGCGCGAGCTTTCGCCGCGTCGAGCAGATCACCTTGCTGGCCGGCTGCGACCTGCTGACCATCAGCCCGGAGTTACTCGCCGACCTGGCCGCGGCCCCGGGCGAGCTGACGCCCGCACTCACGCCCGACATGGCGGCACGCGAGGGCGGCGACCGGATTCACCTCGACGAGCCGCGTTACCGCTGGCTGCACAATCAGGACGCGATGGCGGTGGAGAAGCTGAGCGACGGCATCCGCCGCTTCGATCAGGACGCCCGGGCCCTCGAGACGTGGGCCAGCACCGCGGCTGCCGCCGTCTGAGCGGCCACGGCGGCGCGCGGCCTCCCAGCCCGGTCCGGAGTTGCACCGGTTTTTCCGGCGCCAGCCGGACCGTGGGCCAGGAATTGGCTACAATGCCGATACTTGACCGTCGGAGATGCAGATAGATGCGTGTCCGCGTTCGGCACAGGGAGGCTCCATTGAGGAACGTTCTTGCGATATTCGTGGCCCTGCTCTTCGTGGCCCCGCCGGTCCTGGCTCAGACCCCGCCCACCCCCCCGCCGGAACAGCCGCCGATTTACGAAGAGCAGGTCGTCGTCACGGCTTCCAAGGTGGAGCAGCAGCTCGTGAATGCGCCGGCGACCGTCAGCGTAATCTCGAGCGACGTGATTGCCAGCTCGCCAGCCACCAACTACG
>JANORI010000087.1:0-2038 GCA_031415235.1 Acidobacteriota bacterium
CTGCTGCCCTTCTTCCTGGCGGGTCTCGCGGCGCTGGCCGTGCCGGTGGCGATCCACCTGATCCAGCGCGAGAAGAATTCGATCGTCGCGTTCCCGTCGCTGATGTTCGTGCGGCGCGTGCCCTACGAGTCGGTGCGGCGCCGCAAGATTCGCCACTGGGCGCTGCTCGCCATGCGGCTGTTGGCGCTGCTGCTGATCGTGGCGGCGTTCGGGCGTCCGTTCTTCCGCGGCGGCGGCGTGGCCGCCATGGCCGGCGGCGCGCGCGAGGTCGTCGTGCTCGTCGACCGGTCCTACAGCATGCGCTACGGCGACCGCTGGACCCGTGCCCAGACCGAGGCGCGCAAGGTGCTGGACGGGCTCGGTCCGTCGGATCGCGCCAGCCTCGTGTTCTTCGGTACGGGAGCGGAGGTGGCGCTGCAGTCGGTGGACGACCGCGCCCGTTTAGCCGGGGCGCTCGCGGCCGCCACGCCGGGCAGCGAGGCCACGCGCCTGGCGCCGGCCCTGAAGGTGGCCGCCACGATCGTGGCCGAGTCCACACGGCCTCGCAAAGTGGTCGTCCTCATCAGCGACTTCCAGAAAAACGCCTGGACGCCAAGCGACGACGACCGTCTGCCGTCGGGCACGACGTTCACGCCGGTGGCGATCACCGACGTCGACACCCGCAATCTCTCGGTCACGCCGGTGTCGCTGGCCCGAACCCGCTTCGAGGGTCAGGAGCGCGTCACCATCACCTCGGGCGTGACCAACCGTGGCAGCCAGCAGACCGACGGCGTCGCGCTGACGCTCGAGGTGAACGGGCGCGTGGTCGAGACCACCACCCTCGCGGTGGCGCCCCAGGCGTCGGCCGACGCGGTATTTGCGCCCATCACCCTCACCCCGGGCGCGATGCGCGCGGCCGTGCGCGTCGCCGGTGATGCCCTCGACGCCGACAACGCGTTCCACGTGCTGCTCGAACCGTCCAAGCCCGTAAGCGTGGTGCTGGCCGGGCCCGCGGCGCGCGCTGCCGACGACACCTACCTGCGCCGCGCCCTCGCCATCGGGCAGTCGCCGCGCTTCGACGTGGCGACGACCACCGTGGACGCCATCGCGGACGACCTACTGGCGCGCGCGCAGGTGCTGATCGTGCACGACGCCCCCCAACACGACGCCGCCACGGCCCGCATGATCGCCTTTGCCGAACGCGCCGGCGGGGTGCTGCTGAATGCGGGGTCGCGCGCGGCGTGGCCGCAGAATCCCGCCCTGCCCGGCGTGCTCGGCGACGCGGTCGACCGCTCACGCGGCGAGGTGGGCCGGCTGAGTGGCCTCGAGTACGGCCACCCGGTGTTCGCACCGTTCCGCGCGGCTCGCAGCGGCGACTTCTCGAGCGTGCGGGTGTACGGCTACCGGCGGATCGCGCCGGCCGAAGGCGCGCGCGTGTTGGCGCGCTACGACGACGGCCAGCCGGCGCTCGTGGAGCGCTCGGTGGGTGACGGGCGCATCCTGGCGTGGACGACCAGCGTCGATCTGTCGTGGAACGACCTGGCGCTCAAGCCCGTGTTCCTCCCCTTCGTGCACCAGCTCGCGCGCACGCTGGCGGTGTTTCGTGACCGTCCGGCCTCGCTCACGGTGGGACAGGTGGCGGCGCCAGACACCCCCGCCGACGCGGCGCGGCCGCGCGTGGCCGTGGATCCCTCGGGCCGGCGCGTGCCTCTCGACGCGGCCCGCGGCGACGCGTTCGAAGTGACCATGCCGGGCTTCTACGAGGTCAGGCAGGGCGGTCTCGACGGCGGAACGCCGAGCCTGGTTGCGGCCAATGTGGACCTGACGGAGTCTGATCTGACCAGCGTCGATCCGGCCACGATCGCCACGGCGCTGGCCGGCAGCACTGACGCCGGCGCCACGACCACGGCGGCGGCCGCGGCGCCGCGCGACGAGGTCACCGAGCAGTCGCAACGGCTGTGGTGGTACCTGCTCCTTGCAGGTATGCTGCTCTTGATCGGGGAATCGGTGGTCGCCAGCCGGATGTCCGGGGGCGCCGCCTAGCCCGAGTCCCGGGCTC
>JANORI010000088.1:0-5806 GCA_031415235.1 Acidobacteriota bacterium
CTGCGCCGCTTCGTCGGCCCCGGCCCCGTGCTCACCGACGATCGCCCGCTCGTCGAGTACCACCGGTCGCTGCCGGCCGGCGATCGGGCCGTGGATCTCACCGGTCTGCGCGGCGACGTCACGGCCCTGGTGCGCCGATGACGCCGGTTGACGCGCGCGGCCGGGCCATCGAGACGGTGTTCCTCGATGCGGGCGGCGTGCTCGTGCATCCGAACTGGGTGCGCGTGGCCACCGCGTTGCGCGCGCACGGCGTCGCGGCTGATGCCGCGCTGCTCGCGGCCGCCGAGCCACGGGCGAAACACGAGATGGATGCCGGCGCGCTCATGACGCGCACCGACGACCGCGAGCGTGGCTGGATTTACTTCGACGCGGTGCTGCGCCATGCCGGCATGGCGGCGAGCGACGCCACGGCGCGAGCGCTCGCTGACGTGCGGGCCTATCACGACGCGCACAATGTGTGGGAGCACGTGCCCGACGACGTGGTGCCCGCGCTGGTCGCGCTGCGCGCGCTGGGCGTGCGGCTGGTGGTCGTGTCGAATGCCAACGGACGCCTGCACGCGATGTTCGACCGCGTGGGACTCACGGCGCATGTCGACCTGATCCTCGACTCGCATGAGTGGGGCGTGGAGAAACCCGACCCGCGGCTCTTTCATTTGGCGCTCACCGAGAGCGGTGCCGTGGCCGCCACCACGATTCACGTTGGCGACTTCTTTCACATCGACGTTGCTGGTGCCCGCGCGGCGGGCCTCGCAGGTGCCGTGCTCTTCGACATCGCCCGACTCTATGGCGAGGCCGATTGCCCCCGCATCCACCGCCTCGGCGACCTCGTGACGCTGGTGGCCGAACGCAACGCCGGCAGCGCGTAGCGACGCCCAGTGTCCCGCACGACGCCGGGCGGTCAGAGACGGCGGATCACGGGCCGCGCACGTGCGGGGAGAGGGCCCGCCGCCCGCTTCAAGGACGAGGCCGGCGCGCCGGCGTCAGCTGACCGGAACGAGCTCGCCACGCAGGCCGTGACAGCGGACCTGCAACCGGGCCTCCGGCAGCGGCGTCGAGCGTCCGTTGCCGGTGTGGCGATGCCCTTGGAGCGTAGCCGTGATCGCCGCACCCGTGTCCTCGATGCGCAACGTCGCGAATTGTCCGTTCTTCTGCTGCGGCGGCTCGTGTGAGTAGGGCCCGCCCTTGGGCCGCACGAACCGGTCGAGCGGCGCCGCGTGCGCCACCACGAAGCCACCGTTCACGTTGTTTCGACCATCGTCAAACGCCAGCATGTGCCCGTCGCCGCTCAGCATCAGCAGGCGCGACCCAAGCTCCAGTGAGGTGATGCGGTCGCCGATAGCCTGTCGCTCCTGCGCGAAGGCACCCCAGCCGTGACCATCGCTGTCTGGCGCGATCCACGGCACCGGGTTCACCCACACCACGAGTGGCACGCGGTCGGCGGCAGCGCGCCCGAGTTCGTCGAGCAGCCACTTGAACTGCCGCAGGCCGAGCATCGTACGTTCGGCCGGCAGCCGCCCGGACCGCGAGTCGGTCACGAGGAACCGCACCCGGCCGATGTCGAAGACCTGCGCGATAGGGCCGTCGGCGTTTGCTCCGATCGGCAACGGATAGTGCGGCACGTCGGTGGCGTAGTAGGCCCGCGCCGCATCGCGCGTGGGCGACCTGGCGTCGGAGTCGTTCTGGCCGTAGTCGTGGTCATCCCACATGTAGACGATGGGCGTGCGGCGGTAGAAGAGCGCCTGATGCTCCTGCGACAGCACGCGATCGAGCGCCAGCCTGAACCGGCCCATCAGGGGCTCGACCGGTCGCGCCGGCCCGGTGATGTTGTAGTAGTGAAAGTCGCCCATGTGGATGAACACATGCGGGTCGAGCGCGGCGATCGCGTCGAACACCCGGCTGTTCGACACGTGCGACAGCGGCACGATCCTGGTGCCGCCCGCGCACGACGCAAAGGCCGCCGTGAAACTGAACGGACCCGCCCCGAACGTGCGGAACCGCACTAACGTGCCGCTGCCGGCTCGGAAGCCGCCGAAGTACTCGCTGTTGGACGTCAGATTCGCGAGGACATACTCAACCACGACGCGCCCGGGATGGCTGAGCGCCGGCGCCGGCACGGCGCGGCCCTCGACCGCCCGCGCGTCGCCCAAGTCGCGTCGCTCGCTGACGAGTAGCGGCGGCACGGACCCCGCCAATCGTTCGAACGACGCAAGAACCGTGGCGGACGTGGCCGTGACGGCACCCGACCAGAGCCACGCGGGCGTCGGCTGCGTAGCGGTCGTGCCGGGCGCCAGGGCCAGGAACGCGGCCGTTTTTGCCAGGAACTGGCGCCGGGGAAGCGCAGAAGGCGGAGGCGGCACGCGTGCCAATCCTACCGTATTGGTCCAGATGGGCCCGATCTCCGGCGCGCTGACGGCCCGAGGCTGATAAGATCCCACCGCGGCTCCGCGATTCGTGGAGTCGGCGCGTGCGGCTGGTTCCGTGGTTGTCGGAACCAGGTTCGCGCGCGCATCGGAGCCAGGCATGTTCCAGGGACGTCCCCGCAGCAAACGCGATCGTGAGCGTGCGCGGCAAGACCGGCAGAAGCAGAAGACCCAGAAGCGTGTCGATGCGCGCGAACGGCGCGCCCATTCGCCCGACGCGCCTCCGGGCATCGACCCCGATATCGCTGGCATTGTCCCAGGGCCTCAAGCCAACCCGTGGGGAGACGACCTGTCTGACCTGGCTGATGACGGCGACGGTGACGCCGAAGACGACGCGCCGGAAACGGTGTAGCAGAAGTCACTCATGAACATTCTCGAGGTGCTCTTGGCCGCGCAGGGCAGCGGCGCCGTGACGCAGCTCGGCCAGCAGTTCGGACTTCAGGGCGATCAGGCGTCAGCCGCGCTGTCGGCGCTGGTGCCGGCGCTTGCGGCCGGGCTCGCCGTGAATGCCACACGAGGGACGGCGGCCTCGCGGACCTCACCGCGGCTCTCGGGGGCGGTCGCCACGGAAGTTACCTCGACGACCTCGCGTCGCTGGCCAGTTCCCAGCACGACGGCCGACGGCAATAGCATCCTGGGGCATATCCCTGGCAGCAAGGATGTGAGCCGGCAGGTGGCCGCGCAGGCGGCGGTGTCGAGCGGCGTCGGGCCGGATATCCTCAAACAGATGCTGCCGGTCGTCGCCGCGATGGCGACGGGCGCCATGGCGAAGAACGCCGGCGGCGCTGCCACCGCGGGGCTGGGCGCACCGGCCGGCGGCATGGGCGGCGGCCTGCTCGACATGCTCACGCCGATGCTCGGCCGCTGACCGCGACTCACGACTCCACGGTCTGTCACGGGCTGGACCCGGCCGCTACAATGGCCACATGTCCAGCCATATTCCTTATTCCGACGTGCGGGTACGCGCGTTCGCAATTGCGCTTGCGCTTCTGTCTGGGCCAATGGCCGCGAGCGCCGGCCAGCAGGCCCACCGCGGCGATCTGGCATCGGGGGCTGACGCGTTTCACGACGCTGGGGGGCCGGCGGTCGTGACCGGTCGCGCTAACCTGGAGGGCCTGCGCGACGAAGTCGATGAGTTGCGTCGCCAGTTGAGCGACCTCTCGTCTGAACTGCGCGCGCTGCGCCGGCTGTTGCCCGACGGTCGATCGCTGGCGAGCCCGCCAGCCCAGGCACCTCTGACCACCCAGGTGCCGCCTGAGATCTTGCAGGCGCAGGTCGCAGAACTGGCGCAAACGAGGGTGCAGTCGTCGTCGCGCTTTCCCGTGACGCTGTCGGGCACCATCGTCTCGAACACCGTCGTGAACTCGGGCGACGCCAATTGGCTCGAGAGTCCGAACCTGGTCGGCACCGCATCGGGCGGGTCGATGACCTCGACGATGCGCCAAAGCCGCCTGGGGTTCGACGTGCACGCCATTCCGGTCGGCAGTTGGACGGCCACGGGCTCGCTCATCCTCGACTTCTTCGGCGGCACGCCCGGCTTCGTGACGGGCACGGTGATGGGGTTGCCGCGCCTACTGCACGCCTTTGGGCGACTCGAACACGGCGGCACGGCCATCCAGGTCGGTCAGGACCATGTGATGCTCGCCCCGCGCGACCCCACGTCACTGGCGGCGTTCTCGTTTCCGCAGTTCTTCCGCTCGGGCAACCTGTATCTGCGCGCGCCGCAGGTGCGGGTGGAGCAGCGCGTCGGCATTGTGACCGTGAAGGCGGGCATCGTGGCGCCCGTGGCCGGCGATGCGCCCGGCTCGTACGTGTTTGCTCCGGCGGCTGGCGCCGGCGAGCGCTCGGAACGTCCAGCCTTCGAGGGCCACGTGGGATTTGGCCGCGGCGACGCGGATGGTGCCGGCGAGGTGCACGTGGGCGGATCGGGTCACTACGGCTGGATCCGTCAGGCCGGTGTGCTCGGGCCGGCCTCGGCGGCGGCGATCGACTTCCTCGTGCGGCGTGGCCGCGTCGGCGTGGCCGGCGAGGTGTTCGCCGCCGACGAACTCGACGCCTACGGCGCGGGCGCGGGGCAGCCGGGCCGGTCGGAAGGCGGATGGGTCGAAGCGCGTCTCCGAGCGGCCACACGCGTGTCGCTGAACGGCGGCCTGTCGCTGGATCGGCGCCCCGACGGCGCAGGCGCGGCCGGACGCCTGCGCAACTCGAGCGCGTTCGGCAACGTGATCGTGCGGCTCACGCCGGAAGTAGCGGCGTCGGTCGAGTACAAGTGGCTGCAGACTCGCTACCGATCGGGCAGCAATCGCGAGAACCACCACCTGAACGCGGTGTTCGCGGTCTCGTTCTGAGATGCGGGCATCGAGGACTGCGGCGGCGGCCTTCCTCACGCTGCGCCTCACGCCCTTGTGTGGCGCTGCTCCAGAAACAGCACGGCGAGGACCGAGGTCCCCGCCGGCCACGCACGTTCCAGGAAACCCTGCACCAGTTCTTGGTCAGGGCAGATTCGGCGGGGGCACGCGACGCTTGGTCGCCTGCTCGAAGGCGTAGGCCAGCTCGATCAGCCGGGGCTCGGTGCAGGCCGTGCCAGCGAAGCTGACTCCGTAGGGTTGGTCTTTGGCGTTGAAGCCGGCCGGGAACTCCGGCGTGGGCGCATTCGGCACGAACCCGAACGGCACGATCACCGTGGGGTGGCCCGCCTTGGCGGAGATGCCAGCGCCGCTGCTACCGGGGAAAATGAGGGCGTCGAGCCTGTGCACGTCCATGGCTTCGTCGATGCCGTGGGTGCGCGAGAGGAAGATGTCCTTCGCCCGGTCGGCCAGGTAGCGGGCGCGGTCGGCCTCGACGTTCATCTCGTCCGACACATCGAAGTGCGCCTGATCGTACTTGATGGCGCCTCGGTTCCGGTTGGCCACGTTGTAGGCGCGCAGTTCTGTCAGGGTCTTCACCGGCGCGCCCGGCCCGAGCGACGCGAGCCACAGGTTGAAGTCGCGCTTCATGCCGTACTTGAACACCACCGAGCAGGCGGCGTCGTTGCCCTTGTTGTTGGTGGGGCCGACGCAGATCGGCCACGTGTTGAAGTTGCGGGCCGGCGTGCCGTCCACGTAGCTCGGGATGTCGACGTTGTCGACAATCGTCGCGCCCTCGCGCCTCATGACCGCGATGGCCTCTTCCATCACCGCGAGCTGCTGCGCGTTGATGCCGCCCACGAGCGCGCCGGTGTCGGGCCGCGCGACCGGGCGGTAGAAGCCCGTGCGCGGAATCCCAATACGCGCGCCCCTCAGGCCGGCCAGGCGCAGGAAGCGCGTGTAGTCACGGCCCGGCGGAGGAATACAGGCGTTGGTGTCTGGGTCCCTCGGATCGACGCCCACCATGGGGCCGAGCAGGAG
>JANORI010000089.1:0-2901 GCA_031415235.1 Acidobacteriota bacterium
GCGCGCAGCGGCGGCTGCCGGGGCCGACGGCCTGCTCATCGAGGTGCACAATGACCCCGACCACGCCTGGTCGGACGGCGCCCAGTCCATGTTCCCCGCGCAGTTCGAGCGCCTGATGGCCGAGCTGCGCATCATCGCCCCGGCCATCGGCCGCAGCATCTGCCTCGAGCCGCTGGCGCGCCGCGGGTGGGCGCGGTAGCTGGCATGTCGCCTGCGCCGTTCGGTCAACTGCTGATCGTCGGTGCGGGCCTGCTCGGCACATCGGTGGCGCTCGCCGTCAAGCGCCCCTGGCCCGAGGTGCACATCACCGCGATGGACGTGACCTCCCGCACGCACGGTCCGTTCGACCTGCATCTTCGCGCCGAACACGCCCTGCCGTCGTTCGACCTCGCGGTCCTGGCGTGCCCGCTCGATGCCTACGAGGCCTGGATGGCGCGTCTGGCGACCGACGCGCCTGGCCGCCCCGTCACCGATGTCGGCAGCGTGAAGCGCCTGCCGCATCGCCTGGCCCGCAGACACCGGCTGACCTCGTTTGCGGGTGGACATCCGATGGCCGGCGGATCGGTGCCAGGACCAGAACGTGCGTCGGCTTCACTGTTCGATGGCAAGGTCTGGTTCGTTACACCGGGTGAGGCGTCGGCCGAGGTGGTCGCGCTCGCGCGCGCGCTCGCCGGGGGCTGTGGCGCCCGAGTCGTGGACCTGGAGCCCACCGCGCACGACGAGCTGGTGGCGGCCATCAGCCACCTGCCACAGGTCGTGGCGAGTGTGCTCATGACCACGGTGGCCGACAACGCCGACGACGCCGGACTCGCGGGTGCCGCCGGTGGCCTCCGCGACTCGACGCGTATCGCCGAAGGGCCTGCCACGATGTGGCAACCCGTGTTCGCAGCCAATGCCGACCTGCTCGCGCCCCTCGTGCGTGACGTGGCGGCGCGTCTGCAGGACCTCGCGGCGCGACTGGCCGATCCAGCGGCGGTGCGAGGCCTGTTTGCGGCCGCCAATGCCGGCCGCCGTCGTCTGCCGCCGCTATAATCACCATATGAAGAAAGTCGTACGCGATGCCGAGGCGGCCGTTGAGGCCATCCGCGACGGCGCCATCATCATGATGGGCGGCTTCGGCGTGTGCGGGGTACCCGAGCACCTCATTGCCGCGCTGCACCGGCGCGGCGTGCGCGATCTCACGGTGATCAGCAACAACGCCGGCACCGACGACCACGGCGTGGGGCTGCTGCTCAAGGCGCGGCAAGTCCGCAAGATGATTGCCACCTACGTCGGTGAGAACAAGGAATTCGAGCGGCAGTTTCTGCAGAAGGAAATCGAGGTCGAGCTCGTGCCGCAAGGCACCTTCTCGGAGCGCATCCGCGCCGGCGGCGCCGGCATCGGCGGCTTCTACACGCCGACGGGCGTGGGCACGCTCGTTGCCGAGGGCAAGGAGACGCGCGAGATCGACGGCCGTCTCTTCGTGCTGGAGCGACCACTGCATGCGGACTTCGCGTTCGTGAAGGCCTGGACGGGCGACACGGCGGGGAATCTCGTCTACCGGCGCACGACCCGCAACTTCAACCCCATGATGGCGACCGCAGCCACGACGACGATTGCCGAAGTGGAGCACCTCGTCGAGGCGGGTGGCATCGTGCCCGACCACGTGCACACGCCGGGGATTTTCGTGAAAGCGATCTTCGAAGGACACCATTTCAGCCGCCGCATCGAGAAGCGCACGGTGAGGGCCTGACCATGGACATCCGCGAGCGAATCGTGCGGCGGGTCGCGCTGGAGCTGAAGGACGGCGACTATGTGAACCTCGGCATCGGCATGCCGACGCTCGTCGCCAACTTCCTGCCTCCGGGCGTGGAGATCACCTTGCACTCCGAAAACGGCATGCTCGGGGTGGGACCGTATCCGAGCGAAGCCGAGGTCGACGCCGACCTCATCAACGCGGGGAAGGAGACCGTGACCGAGCTGCCGGGCTCGAGCTACTTCAGCAGCGCCGACTCGTTCGCGATGATTCGAGGCGGCCACATCGACGTCACCGTGCTCGGCGCACTCGAAGTCGATGCCGAGGGCAGCCTGGCCAACTGGATGGTGCCCGGCAAGATGGTGAAGGGCATGGGCGGCGCCATGGATCTGGTAGCGGGCGCCAAGCGGGTCATCATCGCAATGGAGCACACGACCAAGGGCGGCAGCTCGAAGGTTCTGCCCCAGTGCACGCTGCCGCTCACGGGACAGCGCGTTGTGGATCTCATTGTCACCGAGATCGCGGTGATCGCCGTCACGCCCGCTGGTCTCGTGTTGAAGGAAGTCGCCCGAGATTCGTCGGAAGAGGCCGTACGAGCGGCCACGGCCGCGCCGTTGCAAGTCGACGGCCCGGTCGGACGTTTCTGAGACGCGTCGGCGACGAGCCCGCCGATATGCTCGACGCGGTACACATCTCCGCCGCGGCCATCGATGCGATCCTGACACACGCGGGGCGTGACGTGCCGCACGAGGCCTGTGGATTGCTCGTCGGTACTGGCCTCGCCGTCACCCGGCTGGCACCCACCGCCAACGCCGACGGCTCGGCGACCCGCTACACGATTCCCGCGGCGCAGCACTTCGCCGCGATCCGGCAGGCGAGGCGTGACGGGCTGGAGGTGATCGGCGCCTACCACTCGCACCCACGGGACGAGGCGGTGCCCTCGTCGACCGACACCGCCACCGCGTTCCCCGGGTTCGTGTTCGTGATCGCCGGCCTCGTGCCCCGACCTCAGCTACGGGCGTGGCACCTCGTGGATGGGAACTTCGTGGAGCTGCGCCTCGTCCGTACGTAGCGAAGACGGCCGGGTGATTGTTCGTCGTGGAGGGTACCGCGTGAAGACTCCGTCGCGTGCGACATGGCGCAGTGTGGTGATGGCGATGGCGCTC
>JANORI010000090.1:0-15400 GCA_031415235.1 Acidobacteriota bacterium
GGTGGTGCCGGTGACGAGCACGAGGCCGCGCTGCTCGTTGGCAATCGTGCGCAGGACGGGCGGCAGGTCGAGTTCGTCGAAGGTCCGGACGCCCATCGGGATCACGCGGAGCACGATGCCGATGGTGCCGCGCTGCTGGAATACGTTGCAGCGGAACCGGCCCAGACCCGCCACGCTGTAGGCGAGGTCGAGCTCCTGGGCGTCCTTGAAACGCTGCCGCTGGTTCGCCGACATGATCGTGGCTGCCATGGTGACCAGGGCCTCGAGTCGAGGCGCACCTCTTCGGTCAGCGGCCGGAGCTGTCCGTTGACCCGGACGACTGGGAAGTTACCGACCTTGAGGTGTACATCCGAGGCGCCCTGGTCGATCGCGTGCTTGAGCAGTTGGTTGATGTCCATGTCGGTCCGTGCAGACCTGGAAAGACCTCGGCCCGCTAGGTCAGCGTATCGGCCGCCGGGGGCCGAAGCTGCACCCCGGACCTGCGCGAGGCTCGTCGCTCTACTGTGTTTCGCCGCAGAACGGGCAGGTGGCGGTGCGGGCGTGCAGCGGCTTGCCACAGTGCCAGCAGAAGCGGGCCACGGGTGTCTCACGGGCGCGCAGGCGGTCGCGGATGTCCTTGGCTGGCTCCCTGGCGGCCGCGCCGGCCGCGGGCGCCCCAGCCGCCGGCCAGGGCCGCCGGCCGGTGGCCTGGGACCGCGCGGCCAGGATGGCGTCGAGCAGATCGTGCGCCCGCGCGTACCGTGCGGTGATGTCGGGCGCCATCGCCTTGAGCACGATGTCGCTGATGACTTTGGGCACCTTCGGGTTGTGCAGGCGCGGGGAGGTCGTGAGCTCGCCTCGCATCAGCTTGTCAAGGTCGGCCAGCGACGGCGACTCGTAGGGCAGCCGGCCGGTGAGCAACTGGTACATCGTGACGCCGAGCGAGTAGACGTCCGACGCAAAGACCGCCTTACCCTGGAATTGCTCGGGCGCCATGTAGGGCGGGCTGCCGATGACGGTCGTGCCATGGGCCGCGATCTCGAGGAAGCGCGAGGTGCCGAAGTCGGCCACCTTGGCGATGCCGGCCTCATTGACCAGGACATTCCCCGGACGCAGGTCGCGATGAATGATGCCCTGGCCGTGGGCATGATCCACGGCATTGCAGATCTGACACGTGAAGTCGAGCGCGCGCGTCAGTTCGAGCGCGCCCTCGCGGTCCGCAATCGCCTCGAGGGTCTCGCCGGCGACGTACTCCATCACGATGAAGAAGACCTCGTCGATGCGTTCGGCCGTGAGCACCGTGACGATGTTGGGATGGCTGAGCGTGGCCAGCAGGCGCGGCTCGCGCAGCAGTTCGCCGAAGTCGAGACTCTGGCGGTGGGGCACCTTGAGCGCGACCTTCTTGTCGATCCAGGTGTCTTCGGCGAGGAAGACCGTGCCGAAGCCGCCGCTGCCGAGCGGCGAGAGAATCTTGTACTTGCCGACCACCTGGTCGCGGAAGAACATCGGGCCGAAGTATAGACGAACCACACCACAGACGTTGGCCGGCGGGCCCGACGGCGACGTTATAATCCCCCCGTGGCGGCCCGTGTCCTCGTACCGCAAGCGACGCAGACCGGCGAGCAGCTCGAGTTGCCGTCGGAGGAAGCCGCGCATGTGTCTCGCGTGCTGCGCCTGAGCGCCGGCGACCGCCTGCGGGTGTTCAACGGCCGGGGCGGCGAATGGGCAGCCACCGTCATCGCCCACACGCGTGCGACGGTGACGGTCGGCCTGACCGAGCCAGTCGCGTCGGCGCGCGAAACCCGCGTCAGGTACACCGTGGCGCTGGCGGTGCTCAAAGGCGACGGCACCGACGAAGCGATCCGTGACGCGGTCATGATGGGCGCGTCGGAACTGCGTCCGTTCGTGTCGGCGCGGTCTGACGGCACCGCGACCGTGGCGTTGCGCGGTAACCGCCTCGGTCGTTGGCATCGCGTGGCGGCCTCGTCCGCCAAGCAGTGCGGGCGGGCCGTGGTGCCCGAGATCGCCGCGCCAGTGGAGCTCCACACCTTGGTGGGAGCGCCGTCGCTTGGGCTGCGCCTGTGGCTGGTCGAACCGGCCGTCGCGCGAGCCCCGATGGCGATGGCCGACGTGCCTGCGCCCGAAGCCGCGACGCTTGCCGTGGGCCCAGAGGGCGGTTGGACGCCAGAGGAAGTCGCATTGGCCGAGCGCGAGGGATGGCTGCTCGTCGGCCTTGGCGGGCGCACCCTTCGCGCCACCAGCGCGCCGCTGGCGGCGCTGGCGGCATGCCAGGCGGTATGGCGGGACCAATGATGCAGCGGATGGTCCACGGGAGCAGGCGATGATGAAATTGGGACGAGTGGTGGTCGCCGTCGCGATTGCGGGCGTGATGGGTGTAGGAGCCTCAGCCGTGACGCCGCAGGCGCCGGTCGTGCTGGCGCGTCCAGATCCCGTGGCCACGTTCTCGATACTTGGCTTCGACCCCGCAACCGGCGAAGTGGGCGGAGCCGTGCAGTCGCGCGTGTTCTCGGTCGGCAACGGCGTGTTGTGGGCCAAGGCCGGGGTCGGCGCCGCCGCAACGCAAGCCATCGTCGATGTGAGTTACGGACCGAAGGCCATCGCGCTACTCGAGGCCGGGATGGCGCCGGGGGCGATCCTGAAAGCGATCTGGGAGAGCGACCCAGACCCGCAACCGGCGCAGTGGACCAAACAGGGGCGGCAGTTCGCCGTCATCAATCAGAAGGGCGAAGCCGCGGCCTTCACCGGGCCGAAGGCCACCGAGTGGGCCGGGCACAAGGCCGGCGCGTACTGCACGGCACAGGGCAACATTCTGGCGGGCGAGGCGGTGGTCAGCGAGATGGTCCGGGCCTTCGAGTCTACGACCGGCCACTTGTCGCAGCGACTCACGGCGGCGCTCGAAGCGGGGCAGATGGCCGGCGGCGACAAGCGGGGAATGCAGTCGGCCGCGATGCTCATCGTGGGGAAGGGACAGGGGGTGTGGCTGAACAACGACGTCGTGCTGCGGCTACAGGTTGACGACAGCCCTGAACCCATCAAGGAACTCCGCCGGCTCGTGACGGGCTGGAACGATCGCCGCGTGAAGGGGCAGCAGCGCGCGGTGAAGTAGCCGCGTCAGGCGTCGGCGCGACGCAGCACGAAGGCGCACCACTCGTCTTCGCGGTCGCGCGTCTCCACCGCAAACCCGGTAAGAGCGGCTTCCACCCCCGCCGCCTCATCGTCCATGAATCCGCTCACGATGAGCTGACCGCCCGGCAGGACCAGGGATGCCAGCTGGCTGGCCGTGCGGACCAGCATCGCGCCTGTGAGATTCGCGAGCACGAGGTCCGCGGCGGGCCAGGGTGCTGTGAAGACGTCGGCGGTCAGGAACGACACCGGGCGTGGCAGCGAGTTCATGGCGGCGCTGCGCCGGGCCGCCAGAATCGCGTCGTCGTCGATGTCGATGCCGGTGGTGTCGCGGGCGCCGGCCAGGCTCGCCGCCATGGCGAGCACGCCCGAGCCGGTGCCAAGGTCGAGGACGCTGCGCCCGGCTACGTCGAGCTGGCCCAGCGCGGCAAGACAGAGCCGCGTCGTCTGGTGGTGACCGGTGCCGAAGCCCATCGATGGCTCGATCACGATGAGCGCGGTGCCCTCCGGCACGGGCGACGGTACGTCCCAGGGCGGCGCCACGATGAAGCGTCCTGCCGTGACCGCGCGGTTGGCCGCCTGGCTGCGCGCCACCCAGTCGTCATCGGGCAGGTCGAGTTCCGTGACGGTCAGGTCGAGACCCAGGCCGGCCAGACTCCCGATGGCGGCATCGCGAGCATCGACGCTGCCGAAACACACGCGCCACGCGACCGGCGTGGGCGGCGCGGCCGGCGGGGGCGGGGCCGTGGGATCCCAGAGTCCCCCGGGCGGCAGCGGGGGCGGGATCAAATCCTCGATCGCGAGAGGCGCATGATCATCAAGGGCGGCGGCCACGAGGCCGTCGACCAGGCCGGTCGGGTCGGTGACGGCCGAACGTACCTCGAGCGCGGGCCAGCGGCGGGGCTCAGCCAAAGATGTCTTTCACTTTGCCGAAGATGCCCTTGTCGTCGTCCCGCCGTCCCGCCGCCTCTGCTGGACTGAGCGTCGCGTGGAACTTCTCGAGCAACTCACGCTGCTCCCGGCTCAACTTGCGGGGAGTCGTGCCGCGTACGGTCACGAGCAGGTCGCCCTTGCCCCGGCCCGACACGTCGGGCATGCCCTTGCCCTTCAGGCGGAACGTGCTGCCGGTGGCGGAGCCGGCGGGAATCGTGATCGGGTGCGGGTCGTCGATGCCGGGCGCGAAGAACTCGCCCCCGAGCGCGAGGGTCGTGAAGGGCACATCGGTCTCGGCGTGCAGGTCGTTGCCGTCGCGCGTGAAGCGTTCGTCGTCCTGCACGAAGATGACGACGTACAGGTCACCAGCCGGGCCGCCCCGCGCGCCGCCCTCGCCTTCACCCTGAAGACGCAGGCGCTGCCCTGACGAAATGCCGGCGGGAATCTTCACGCTGAGTTTACGCTGCTGCTCGACGTGGCCTTCGCCGTGGCACGTCGCGCACGGCGTCCCAACGACCCTGCCCGTACCGCGGCACGCGCTGCACGTGCGGGCCATGGTGAAGAAGCCTTGCTGAAATCGGATCTGACCCGAGCCGCGGCATTGCCCGCACTGCGAGGCCGAAGTCCCCGGCGCGGCGCCGGTGCCGGTACAGGTGCCGCACGTCTCATGCCGGGGAATCTGCACCGAGGTCTCGCTGCCCTTGGCCGACTGCGCGAACGTGATCTCGAGGTCGTAGCGAAGGTCGGAGCCACGTTGCGGCCCGGAGCGCCGGCGTCCGCCGCCGCCCAGCACGTCGCCGAAGCCGAAGATGTCTCCCAGGCCGCCGAGGATGTCCTCGAAGCCGGTGAACACGGTAGGGTCGAAGCCCTGGTCACCGCCGCTGCTGACGCCCGCATGCCCGAATCGGTCGTAGCGAGCCCGTTTGTCGGCGTCAGCCAGCACGGCATAGGCTTCGGCCGCTTCCTTGAACTTCTCTTCGGCCGCGGAGTTGCCGGGATTGCGGTCAGGATGATGTCTCAGCGCGAGCTTCCGGTAGGCGCTCTTGACGTCGGCATCGCCGGCGTCGCGGGCGACGCCGAGCACCTCGTAGTAATCGCGCGCGCTCACGACGCCTTGGCCACCCGTACCATCGCGGGCCGCAACAGGCGCTCGCCCAGGCGGTAGCCGCGCCTCAGCTCGTCGAGAATTTCGCCGTCGCGGGCCCCGGGCGCTTCGTCGTAGGCCACGGCCTGATGCACGGCGGGATCGAAGTCGTGACCGGCCGTGTCGATGGGCGACACGCCGCGTCTCTTGATGAGGTCGAGCAACTGCCGGTGGACGAGTTCTACGCCGCCTCGATAGGCGTTGGCCTCTGCCGGTGATGGCACCGCGAGTGCGCGCTCGAAGTCATCCAGCACGGCCAGTACGTCGCCGAGCAGATCGGCGGCGGCCCACTCGGCATGGTCGCGACGCTCCCGCTCTGTGCGCTTCCGGTAGTTGTCGAATTCCGCGGTGGTCCGTAGCAGCCGGTCGTACAGCTCGTCGCGTTCCCGCTGCAGGGCGTCGAGCGGTGGGGCGGTGGCGTCGGGGCCGGTGGAGGTCGAAAGGTCGTCTGACAAGGGTGGTTGGCTCATGGCGTGGAATACAAGGACGCGCGTGCCGCGCTAGTTCTGGTCGCGCAGGAATCGGGCGACCGCGACGGCCGCGCCGTCGACGACGCTGATGGCGCGGGAGTAGTGCATGCGCGTGGGGCCGATCACGCCGACCGCGCCCCGCCGCGCGCCGTCGCGATAGGTGGCCACGACGAGGCTGCAGGCATGCAGCTGCGGATCGGGATGCTCGGCGCCGATCACCACGGCGACCCCGGGGCCGTCGAGGTAGGCGTCGAGCAGACGCACGAGCCGCTGCTTTTCCTCCACCATCCGCAGCAAGGTGCGGAGCGTGGACATCGACACGCCGTTGGCGTCCTCGGCATCGTCGGCCAGTGACGACGCCCCATCGATGAAGACCGCGGTCGGCGACTCGAGGCCCTCGAGGGTCGTGCGGGCGAGCGTGAGCGCGACCGCGCGCAACTCGTCGTAGAGGGTGCGCTGTTCCTCCAGCCGGGCCAGGACGGCTTGTCGCACTTCATCGAGCGACAGACCGGCAAACTCGGCGTTGAGATAGTTGGCGGCCTGCGTCAGCGCGCTTGGCGCGATCTCTTCGTTGAGCTCGATCACCTTCTGCGAGACGTGATTGCCGCGCGCCACCATCACGACGAGCACACGCGACGCCGACAGCGGCACGAACTCGATGCGCTGGAAGATGGCGTGCATGTCCGAGGGCGCAATCGCGAATCCGACGTGATGCGACACTTCGAAGAGCACGTGCGAGGCGCTCGAGAGCAACTGGTCGAACAGCGGCGCCTCGCCGGCCTGCTCGCGCAGCCTGGCTTCCACCGTGGAGATGTCGCGGGACGCGCGGCGGGTCTCGAGCAGCGTGTCCACGTAGTAGCGGTAACCACGGTCGGTGGGCACGCGGCCGGCCGAGGTATGAGGCTGGCTCACGTACCCCATATCCTCGAGTTGCGCGAGCACGTTGCGGATAGTGGCCGACGACACACCAAGGCCGGGGCGGCGGCTCAGCGTGGCTGAGGCCACGGGCTCACCGCTGTCGATGTAGTCCTTGACCAGACAGGCCAGGACGCGGCGGGTGCGGTCGGACAGGGCCCCGAAGGTCATGCGTTTAGCAGTCGGATGTAGAGACTGCCAGTCAAAGTATACCAGATGCTGCGACCAGGACCTGCCGGCCCCGGGGGTGGGTCACCGGCCCCCGGCCGACTGGTTGAACTTGGGCATCCACTTCAGCGAGGCGCTTGCCACCGAGGGCGCGTCGGCGCGTCCGCGACGGACCGCGATCAGCTCGGCCACGATGCTCACGGCGATTTCCTGGGGCGTGACGGCACCGAGGTCGAGACCGATTGGGGCGTGGACCTTGGCAAACCGCTCCGGATCGACGCCTTCGGCCACGAGCGCCTCGTACACGCGGGCGACCTTGGCGCGACTGCCGATGAGTCCGACATACCGCAGATCGCGGCTGACTACGGCTCGCAGCGCGTCGAGGTCATGGCGGTGGCCGCGGGTGACGATGACCACGTAGGCGCTGGAGGGGAGCACGGCGGCGGTCAGCCAGCCGGGCACGTCATCGACGACGACCTCTGCGGCGTCCGGGAAGCGCTCGCGGTTGGCAAAAGCCTCGCGGTCGTCGACCACATGCACCATGAACCCGGCGTCGTGCGCGAATTTGCCCAGGTACTGCCCGACGTGACCGGCCCCAATGATGTAGACCGACGGCGGCGGCTCGATGGGCTCGATGAACACTTCCATCTGCCCGCCGCAGACCAGGCCGTTCTCCTGGGCGAAGTCGTCGTCGAGTTCGTACTTCACGCGCAGGGCCTTGCGCGTCTTCAGAGATTCCTTGGCCTTCCAGAACGCATCGTTCTCATAGCAGCCGCCGCCGACGGTGCCGACGGTGCGTCCGTCGGCATAGACCAGCATCTTGGCGCCGACCCGCTGCGGAGTTGAGCCATTGGTGGCCACAATGGTGACCAGGGCCACATCCTCGGCGCGCGACATGGCCTCGCCGAGCGCCGCGAAGACTTCCTGGTTCATGACTCAGTCGATTATCACTGAAAGTGGTGCAGTTGACACCACGTGGCCGGTGCCGTGCCCGCCAGGAAGGCCTCGGCTGTGACGCGTGGGCAACCGGGGAGCGCCAGCAGCCCCGTGTCGCGGTCGATGTCGACGAGCGAGACGCCAGGAGGGACCGAGAACGGCAGGTTGGGGCGGCCGGCAAGCGCACGTTTCATGAACGCCGTCCAGATCGGCAGGGCCGACTGCGCGCCACTGAGCCCCAGCACCTGGTTGTCGTCGAGACCCACCCACACGACCGCCAGCAGCTCGGGCGTGAACCCGACGAACCAGGCGTCGCGCAGGTCGTTGGTGGTCCCAGTCTTACCGGCGGCGTCCAGGGCGAAGCCGGCGGCCCGCGCCGACGCGGCCGTGCCCTCGTTGAGCACGCTGCGCATCATGCTGGTCACGAGGTAGGTCACCGCAGGTGACGCGACGACCTTGGCGATGGGAGCGGCAGAGGAGGCTGGCGCCTTCCCGGTGGAGACCCGCGTGATCGAATGGGGCCGCATCTGACGGCCAAGTGTGGCAAATGACGTGAACGCTTCAGCCACTTCGAGGGGCGTGAGTTCGAAGACGCCGAGCGCAATCGAGGGATATCCCCGCAGGGGCGTCTTGCCCAGACCGGTTCGCTTCCAGAGTGCCGCGACCGTATCGAAACCCGTCTGTTCGGCCACCTTGATGGTCGCGATGTTGCGCGACAGGGCCAGTGCCCGTCGCAGTGTGATCATGCCGTCGTACTCGTCGTCGTAGTTGCTCGGCGTCCAGTCACCCTCCGACGCAGCCCACGTCGTCGGCTCGTCGAGGACGAGCGACGCCGGCGTGACGTCGGTGCGCCCGTCGGAGGCAGCCTTGTCGAATGCGGCGAGGTAGACGAAGGGCTTGAACACCGACCCCGGCTGGCGCCGCGCGCCTGTCGCGCGGTTGAACTGCGACTGACTGTACGAGCGTCCGCCGACCAGCGCGAGCACCTCGCCGGTGCGCGGGTCGAGTGCCACGAGCGCCGCCTGCGGGCGTACGGTTCGCTTCCGTCTGGCCAGGACGGCATCGACCTCGGCGAGACCCGCGCGCACGGCGTCCTGAGCCGCGCGCTGCACATTCAAGTCGAGCGTGGTATGGACCTCCAGCGCACTGGTGCTCGGCGCGATGCCGGGATGCAGCAGGTCGAGCTCGTCGGCCACGTAGTCGACGAAATACGGCGCCTCGAAGTCGAGCGCACGCGCCGCCACCAGCAGCGGCTCCTTCAGGCTCGTCTCCAGCACCGCGGGCGTGATGTAGCCGGCCGCCGCCATGGCGCGCAGGACGACGTCCCGCCGGTCGCGTGCGCGGCCAAGGTCGACAAACGGCGAGTGGTTCCCCGGCGACTGGATGATGCCGGCCACGAGGGCACCCTCCGCCACGGTGAGATTGGTCAGGTCCTTGGCGAAGAACGTGCGTGCCGCCACCGCCACTCCGTGGAGCGCGAACGAGCCGCGATGTCCCAGATAGACCTCGTTCAGATACAGCTCGAGGATCTCTTCCTTGGTGGCCTTGGTTTCGAGCACGACGGCCATGAACTGCTCGAGCAGCTTGCGGCGGATGGAACGGCGGCCTGATTGCTGTTCGACCGCCATCTGGTCGGTCAGGAAGAAATTGCGGGCGAGCTGTTGCGTGATGGTGCTGGCGCCCACTAGATAGCTGCGGCTGCCCCGAAGATTTGTGACGAGGGCACCGACCATCCGGATCGGATCGATGCCGGGATGCGAGTAGAAGCGCCGGTCCTCGATGGCCAGCACCGCCTGCTGCACGTGGCCAGGGATCGCGGCGAGCGGCACCCGGCGCCGGCGTTCGCGCGTGGAGTTTGCAAGCGCGCTGAGCAGCGGCGGATCCAGCGCCACGTCTGCGACCGGACGGTCGTCCACCGCAACGCGCGTGATGGCTGGCTGGCGCGGGCTGGCGCCTGCGGGCCCCTCCGGCCTCGGTGCCCACTCGAGCCGGACGTGACGTCCGGCGTTTGCGCCTCCGCGCGGCACAATCGCGATGGCGTTGGTGCCGATGGCGAACTCACCGGGTTCGCGCGCCGCGTTGCGGCTCGTATAGCCGAGGTCGTTCAACCGCTGGACGACATCGGCGCCGGCCAGGGTCAGCCCGGGCCGAAAGGCGAGGGGTCGTCCGTACACACGTGGGATGGCACGGATGCGTTCGCCCTGTAGACGTTCGTCGATGAGACTGGCGAAGCGCCCGTAGTGATAGCCGGCCACGCCCGAGACGACGAAGATGGGCAGGGCGACGAGTGCCGCGAGCAGCCGAATCGAGCGCCGGCGGGGCAGCCACGACGCCTTCACGGCCCGGCCCCTCAGATCGTGAGCACCCAGTGGTGCCCGTAGTCGAGCGGCAGGAGATCAATCAGGCGATCGACGGCGGCCGGGCCATAGCGGTTGAGCAGCCAGACGGCGCCCACTTCGCGTTCCTGGGGATGTCCGTTTGGGAACAGCTGGGCCTGGGCGCGGGTGAACTGCCGGCGGAGGGTCTCGTCTTTCTTCTTCGCCGCGTGGACGACCTTCCCGTGCAAGGCCTGCAGGTCGTGCTGCATCTTGCCGAGCGTGGACTTGGCGGCGCCTTCAAGAGTGCTGTCAACCACCGCGGCGGCCTCGGTGACTGCCGCGAGCCGGTCGACCAACGCGCGACCAGCGTCGGCAAAGCTGGTTTCCACGCCGGCCGGCAGCTGACTCTCGAGCAGCTGGTTGAGCGTGAGTTCGTCTTGCCGTTGGAACGCCGCAAACGGCACGTCGTGCCGTCCCAGGAATCGCAAGGTCGCCGCGTCCACGACCGTGGCTGAGGCGCGCGGCGACACCAGCGGCATTGGCACCCCGAAGTAGGCGTAGACCTGGCGAAGCTGGCCTTGGTAGGCCAACTCGCTTGGGCCACCGACATAACAGGCGGTTGGGAAAATGGTGTCCTGCACGAGTGGCCGCAGCAGCACGTTGGGGCTGAACGATTGGGGCGAGGAGCGGGTCAGCGCGACGAGATCCGCCAGCGGCAGCTCGCGATCGCCGACTATCGCCACGTGCTCGCGCCACCGGATCGCCTGACGCGACTCGTCGATGAGGAAGAGCGGCGCGGAGTGTTCCGCCGCCGTGACCTGGGCGTGGTAGCCACGGCGCTCCAAGTCGTCGCCCGCGGCGCTGGCGAGGGCGGAGGTCCGGCCGGGTTCCCCGATGGCTCGTGCGAACAGGTCACCGACGAGGGGCTTGCTCGCGGAATCGGCGGCGTCGTAGACGACCAGGCCGTAGGGGCCGAGCACGTGCTCCAGGACCCGGCCGAAGGCCTGCGACATGCTGCGCCCCCCCCCGTACGCGCTGCGGAGCATGTCGAGCAGAGCTGGCGTGAATTCAGTGGCAGGCAAGGCCGCCTGCAGCGCGTCCACGGCGATGGAGCCCTGCCCGTCGAGCATCAGGCGGGCCACCGACCGATGGCCGGCGCCGACGAGCTCGTCCAAGCGAATCGTATGCGCGCGCTGCTCATCGTCGAGCACCGTGCACGACCGTACTTCCTCCCAGTCATGGTCCTCAGAATCGATCCAGAAGACCGGCACGGCTGGCACGCCGTGCTCGGCCGACACCCGCCGTGCCAGCTTGATGGCGGTGATGGCCTTGTGAAGGGTGTAGAGCGGGCCTCCAAACAGCCCCGCCTGCTGACCGGTCACGATGGCGACGGTCTTGGGGTCGGCGAAGGTCGCGGCGGCGGCGCGGGCAGCCGCAGGCGCCTCACGCGCACCTTGCTGGGCGTGCAGCAGGCCGGCAAGGGCAGGCACCGCGCGAGGTGGGCCCGAATGCACCTGGGCGATGACCGACCGCCAGGCATCGGCACTCGCTGGGTCGCCGGAATAGAACGGCGCCAGGCCATCGAACGCGAACGCGTAGTCGGTAGCGAGGCGGCGCATCCACGGCAACTGGCGGATGTCGATCGCGAGGCTACCCGAGGCTGAGGCTGAGGCGGGTGCGGGGGCTGAAGGTGATGACACCGGAGGGCTACTCTTGCAGACGGTTGAGCGGAGTGTCAACACGCCCGTCCCGCACCCCGCGTCGGACGGTCGGCGCGCACATGTTAAGATGCGTGACACCGCATTCAGTTTCATCCGACACTCCAGGAGTTCAGCAACTGACCGAGGACAGCCTCCTCTTCGAGGGCCCCCGGGCGACGTACGGTCGCTTTCGCATCCTGCATCAGATCGGTGCCGGCAGCGTGGGCCCGGTCTTTCGTGGCGAAGACTCGGAAACACGGCGGCCCGTCGTCATCAAGGTCATTCGAGTCGGGCTGACGCCCGAACGGGTGGCAGTGGTCGGGCCAGCGCTCCGCGCGTTGAAGGAACGGCTGGTGGCGCACGCGGCGCTCTGTCCCATTCTCGAAACGGGCGTGGTCGACGTGGAGCCCTTCGTCGTGAGCCCCGTCATTGACGGCGATTCGCTCGACGTCGCCCTTCGCGAGTACGGCCCGGCCAACATGGCCGACGCCATCCCGCGGCTGCGGACCCTGGCCGACGCCCTCGATGCCGCGGCGGCGCTTGACGTCTCACACGGCAGCCTGCACCTGCGCGACATCGTGGTGTCGGTCGAAGCCACCGTGCTCACGGGCATTGGCATCGCCGCTGTGCTGGAGCGCGTCGGCGTGCGGCCGCCGGTGCGACGCCCTTATTGCGCGCCCGAAGTGGCGCTCGGTCGAGGCATCAGTCCGGCTGCGGACCAGTACTCACTGGCGGCCATCGCCCACGAGTGGCTGAGCGGACGACGCGTGTCGGGCTCCGAGGGCGTCCACGTGCCGACGTCCTCGCCCGAAGGCGCCCGGGCGCTCGCAACCGTCTTCGGCCGCGCCCTCGCGGTCGACGCCGAGGCGCGCTACCCGTCGGCCACGGCCTTCGTCGAGGCACTGGCCGACGTGGCCGACCTGGTCACCCCGAGGACCCGGACCTCTCGCCGCAAGGCGCCGCCCGTGGCGCCGTTGCTGGAATTCGACGAAGCGGCAGAGACCCCGGCCTTCACGTTCGCGGCGCCCGAGTCTGCGTTCCAGGGTCAGCCTGTCGCCACCGACGCCGGGGAGGCAGACGAGAATTCGGTTGCGGATTCCGTGGCCCTTGGCGAGGCCGGCTACGACGTTGCCCGCATGGGGGATCTGCCACTGGCGCTCGGGCCGAAGGATCTGGGCGAGGCGGACGCCGTCGAGCCGGACTGGGTCGTTCAAGGCGAAAGCGATGAGGAGGACGGGACGCCGTCCGAAGCGCCACCGCTTCCAAACGTGGCCGACTCGCCCGACCAGTCCCGCGAGAGCGCAGGTCCACCTGGCGCCCCCTCGTGGGCGATGTTGGGCGGTGTGCTGGTCGTCGGCGCGCTCCTGGCGCTGTTGGGCGGCCGTGCGCTACTGCGCTGGGGCACGCCCACGGCGACCTCGTCACCAGCGGCTGCCGGGAATGCGACCACGGCGGGCGCGAGTCCGGCCGGCCGGCCGGTGTCTTCGCCTGCGCCCGCTGCGCTCAGGACGACTCCGGCGCCAGCCGCCCCGGTGCCGCACACCTCCGCACCGGCGGCTGCGCGAGGGCCTGCCGCCGCACCGGAACCGGTCTTGGAAGCTACCAGCGAGTCGCCGGCGCATGTCGTGACGACCCCCACGCGCGCAGCCACACCGCGGCCGGCGCCTGCCATCGCCGCGCCGTCGCGCACGCCGCCGGCAGCGCCGCCCGCAGCCAGAGCCGCCGCTGCCGTGGCCGTCGTGCAGCCTGGGCGTCTGCTCGTTCGGTCCACGCCGAGTGGCGCCGAGGTGTTTGTCAACGGCGAGCGTCGCGGAGTATCGCCGCTGGCGATACGCGACCTGCCGCTTGGTGCCTACGCCGTGCGCGTGGGTCGTGCGGGTTTCGAGCCCGCGCAGCAGCGCGTGGTGCTCGAAGCCGGGCGCCCGGCGCGAGCCCTCGAAGTGACGCTTGTGCGGCTGGCTCCTGCTGCTGCCGCGTCGTCACCCGCGCGTGCCGCCACCGCGTCAGGCACGCTGCTGGTCGAGAGCCGTCCGGCTGGCGCGCGCGTCTTCGTCGACGGGGTCGACGTGGGCCGCACGCCCGTGACCGTTCCGGCCACGAGCGCGGGCGACCACGCCGTGCGCATCGAACTGGCTGGCTATCTCCCCATCTCAACGACGACACGCGTGGAGCCCGGCATCCGGGCCCGGTTGGCCGTCACGCTCACCACGGAAAGGCCCCGGTAGACATGAACGCGATCCTGGCACTTGAAGACGGCACCTGGTATCAGGGGGTGGCGGCAGGCGCGCACGGCGACACCACTGGCGAGGTGGTGTTCAACACCAGCATGACCGGCTATCAGGAGGTGCTGACCGATCCGTCCTATGCCGGGCAGATCGTCACCATGACGGCACCGCAGATCGGCAACTACGGGGTGACGCCGACCGACGTCGAGTCGGGTGCGCCCCAAGTGGCAGGCTTCGTCATTCGCGATCAGTCGCCGGTGGCGAGCAACTGGCGGTCGCAGGGCACGCTCAAGGACTATCTGACGGCTAGCCACATCGTCGCCATTGCCGACATCGATACCCGCGCCCTGACGAGGAGGCTGCGCTCGGCGGGCGTGATGCGCGGCATCATCGCCACCGGGTCCAACGACCCGCAGGAACTGGTGGAACGCGCTCGCGCAGTGCCGCACATGGAGGGCGCCGACCTGGTGAAGGACGTGACCTGCGGTGCGGCGTACGACTTCTCGTTGTCGCTGGCCGACGCGGTGGCGGCGGCCAGTTTCGCGATCACGCCGGATCGGCCGTCGGGACGCGCGTTCAAGGTGGCGGCCTACGACTACGGCATCAAGTCGAACATCCTTCGCCGTCTCGTGGCGCACGGTTGCCAGGTGCGTGTGTTCCCCGCGTCGGCGCCGGCCTCCGAGGTGCTCGCGTGGGGCCCCGACGGCGTCTTCCTCAGCAATGGGCCAGGCGACCCGGCGGCTGTCGGCTACGCGATCGAAAACGTGAAGGCACTCGTCGCGGCGAACCAGCCCATCTTCGGCATCTGTCTGGGGCATCAGCTGCTGGCGCTCGGGCTTGGCGCCACGACCTACAAGCTCAAGTTCGGCCATCGCGGCGGCAACCACCCGGTGAAGCAGCTGTCGTCGGGACAGGTGGAAATCACCTCGCAGAACCACGGATTCGCCGTGGATCCCGATTCGCTGCCCGCGGGCACCGAAGTGACGCACCGCAACCTCTACGACGGCACGGTCGAAGGCTTGCGCCACGTCGACAAGCCCGTGTTCTCCGTGCAGTACCACCCCGAAGCCTCGCCTGGTCCGCACGATGCCGACTACCTCTTCAGGCAGTTCATCGACCTGATGGAACAGGCCCACTGACAGATCGAGCCCCCAGACATGCCGCGACGTACTGATCTCAAACGCATCCTCGTCATTGGCTCCGGTCCGATCGTGATCGGCCAAGCCTGCGAGTTCGACTATTCCGGCACCCAGGCTGTCAAGGCGTTGCGCGCCGAGGGACTCGAGGTCGTGCTGGTCAACAGCAACCCGGCCACGATCATGACCGACCCGGAGATGGCCGACCGCACCTATGTCGAGCCGCTCACCGTCGACATCGTCGAACGGATCATCGCGCGCGAGCGCCCCGACGCCATCCTGCCGACGGTCGGCGGGCAGACGGCGCTCAATCTCGCGGTGGCCCTGGCTGA
>JANORI010000091.1:0-1816 GCA_031415235.1 Acidobacteriota bacterium
GTCATGCGTGGATTCTCCTTGTGGGGGTGCGGTGCGGCGCGCCCCTGCGCACATTCTGACGCACCCTGGCCGGGATTGGCCGCATTTTCGTCAATCCCTCTCGACCGAGGATTCGTTTTCCGTTCATTCATAATTTGAAACGAACGTTCGTTTATTTGTGAACTACAGTGCTGTATTAGACGATTATGGCTATATCCACGAGATCGAACGGAATCAGGAGCCGGCAGGCCATCCTTGACCGGGCGCTCGAGGTGGCCGGCAGCGCCGGTCTCCACGCGGCCACGATCGGGGTTCTCTCCGATGCGCTGGGCATGAGCAAGAGCGGGGTCTTTGCACACTTCGGATCGAAGGACGCCCTCGACCTGGCGGCCATCGACGCGGCGGCCGAACGATTCGCTCGCGGGGTGATGGCCCCTGCCGCCACGGCCCCACCGGGCATCGCCCGGGTCGTGGCCCTGTGCGAGGGCTTCCTCGCCTTCGTCGTCCCAGCCGCTGGCGCGCCCGCACACTTGGCGCCCGGCCATCCCGCGTTCGCCCTGAGTTCCTCGCCCGCCGCCCGGGCCCGGCTCGACGCGTGGCTCGGCGCCTGGCGCGACGCCCTGCTGGCCAGCGTGGCCGAGGCGATCGCGCACGGCGAGATGGCGGCAGCGAGTGACCCGGCGCAGGCGGAGTTCGAGCTTCGCGCCGTGCTCGACGCCGCCGCCCGCGGGATGCGCGACGAGCCCCCCGCGGCCATCGTGGCCCGGGCCCGCCGGGCCATCGACCGCACGCTCGTGTCGTGGTCGGCCGCCTGATCCACCCTTGGCGTCCCGGCACGTTCGGGGTCTGGAGCTATGCTTGTCGCCTCGTCATGAAAATCGCGACCTGGAACGTGAACGGCATTCGCGCCCGGCAGGGCCAGTTGCTCGAGTGGCTCGCCACCGAGCGCCCCGACATCGTGTGCGTGCAGGAGGTCAAGGCCTCACTCGACCAGCTGCCCTTCGAACTGCGCGATCTCGACGGCTACTACGCCGGCTGGCACGGCGAAAAGGGCTACTCCGGGGTCGGCCTGCTCGTCGCGAAGACGCTCGTGGCCACGCGGCCGGTGTACTCGCACCCGCCGTTCGACTTCGAGCAGCGCGTGATTTCGGCCGAGCTCGACTTCGGCCAGGGCCCGGTGCTGACCTCGTCGTTCTACGTGCCGAACGGCGGCAAGGACTACGACGCCAAGCTCCGCTTCCTCACCGACATGGACGCGTGGGCCGCCGAGGCGCACGCCGCCGGGCGTCCGCTGCTCTTCTGCGGCGACCTCAACGTGGCCCTCACCGAGCGCGACGTGCACCCGCGCGAACGTAAGCCCAATCAGATCGGCACACGCGACGACGAGCGCGCGCTCATCGACCGCCTGCTCTCGCGCGGACTCGTCGACGTGGGCCGCACTCTCCATCCCACCGACGACGAGCTCTTCACGTGGTGGGCGCCGTGGCGCAACCTGAAGCAGCGCAACATCGGCTGGCGCATCGACTACGTGGTAGCGTCGCAGGCGCTGGCCCGCACGGCTCAGACGTGCGTCGTGCAGCGCGAGTTCGGGTCGAGCGACCACGGCCCGGTCGTGGCCACGTTCGCGTAGCACTGGAGGCCGGGGGCTGACGCGGCATGCGGGATGCGCGGTCGTGGTAGCCTGCCCCGTCATGGCCCACCTCCTCCGCTGTCATCGCTGGTTCGTCCTGGTCTCGATCGTGCTCGCCGGCGGCGCTGGCATCGCCTTCTCTGGCGCCACGCAGGTCAGCGCGCAGGTGGCGGGACGTCCCGCCGGCGCGCGCTACACGGGCAAGGC
>JANORI010000092.1:0-8912 GCA_031415235.1 Acidobacteriota bacterium
TTCCGCGCCGGTCTCTACGAGGTGCTCAAGTACGGCGTCATCGCTGATGACGCGCTGCTCGGCACGGTGGATACGATGCTTGCCGAGGTGCTCACGCAGCGCGGCGAGGCGCTGACCGAAGTGATTGCCGCCTGCTGCCGCATCAAGGCCTCGGTCGTGAGTGCCGACGAGCATGAACACGGCCTGCGCCGTACTCTCAACTTCGGCCACACCGTCGGCCACGCACTCGAGGCTACGACCGGCTACGGCCGTCTCCGCCACGGCGAGGCGGTGGCGCTCGGGATGCGCGCGGCCTTGTCCCTCGGCGTGGCGCGCGGCGTGACGCCGCCGGCGCTGGCCGCGCGGGCGTCGGCGCTCATCGCGCGGCTTGGGCCGCTGCCATCAGTGGCTGACGTGCCGGCCGCCGACGTCATTGCGGCGATCGGCTTTGACAAGAAGATCGTGAACGGTCGACTGCACTTCGTGCTGGCCGCCGGCGGCGGCACCACCACCACGGTCACCGATGTGAGCTCCCGGGAACTGCGGGCCGCGCTCGCGCTGCTCGGATTACGCGGACGCTAGCGTCGTGCCGCGGACGCATTGGCACACGGCTTCCGGTGTGCGGCGCCCCGCAGTCAGGCGCGCTCAGTGCGTGCCGAGGTCGTAGGCCCGCATCTTTACGACCAGCGCGCGAAATCCCATCCCGAGCAGCTCGGCCGCGCGTGCCGTGTCGTTGCCGGTCTCGGCCAGCACCGCGACGATCTTCCGGCGCTCGGCATCGTGCTGGGCGCGCTCCACGACTTCGGCGAGGGTACCCGACAGGTCCAGGCCCGCAGACTCGGCCAGATCCACTGCAGGCGCCACCGCCTCGGCCAGGTGTAGGTGCCGGGCGCGAATCACGCCGTCACAGAGAATCGCGGCGCGCTCCAGGCAGTTCTGTAACTCACGCACGTTTCCGGGCCAGGGGTACGACGCCATGGCCTCCACCGCCTCGGCGTCGAGGACGGGCGGCTTCCGGCCGCAGGCCTGGGCATGGCGCTCGACGAAGTACTGCGCGAGCAACGCGACGTCATCGCCGCGCTCCCGCAGCGGCGGCACCGTGATGGGCATCACCGAGAGACGGAAGAACAGGTCCTCGCGAAAACGCCGCTCGGCCACCTCCTGTCGCAGGCTGCGATTGGTGGCGGCCACAAGCCGCACGTCCGCGTGCAGGGTGGTCGTGCCCCCCACACGCTCGAACTCGCGGGTTTCCAGCACGCGCAGAATCTTGGCCTGAATACTCGGAGCAAGTTCGCCAATCTCGTCGAGGAACAGCGTGCCGTGGTGCGCCAGTTCGAAACGCCCGAGCTTGCGCTGTCCGGCGCCGGTGAAGGCGCCTTTCTCGTAGCCGAACAGCTCCGACTCGAGCAGCGTCTCTGGCAGCGCCGCGCAGTTGATGGCGATGAACGGCCCCTCGGCGTGATCGCTCCAGGCGTGGACCGCGCGGGCGAACAGCTCTTTGCCGGTGCCGCTCTCGCCTTCGTGTAGGACGGTCACGCCGGTGGCCGCCGCGCGTTGCATCGTCTGGATGGCCTTCAACAGCACCGGCGCCTTGCCGATGATGCGCGGCGCCCCACGGCGCTCTGCCACCTCTTGCTTCAGGCGCTCGTGCTCGCGGACGAGTCGTTGCTGCGCCACCGCGCGGCCGACGACGAGTTGCAGGTGGTCTGGGTCGACCGGCTTGGCCAGGAAGTCGAGCGCGCCGGCCTTCATGGCCGCCACGGCGTCTTGCACGCCGCCAAACGCGGTCATGACGACCACAGGGATCGCGGCGTCAACGGCCTTCACGGCGCGCAGCACGCCGAGACCGTCGCCGCTCGGGAGCCGCAGGTCAGTAATGACCACCGCCGGCGGCGCGCTCGCGACGAGCGCTTCGGCCTCGGGCTGATCGCGGGCCTCGACCACGCGATGCCCGTGCGACTCGAGGGCGAGGCGGAGCATGGTGCGCAGCGAGTCGCGGTCTTCGACGACGAGGACGACCGCATCGTTCGGATCGGTCGGCGGCCGGCTCACGCTATTCAGCGGAGCCAGCCTGGCGGCACGCCCGACTTGCGCGCCTCGTCCTCGATGGCCGCAATGGCCTTGGTCTGCGAGGCGATCTCGCGCTGCACGCGTTCCAACTCGGCGACCGCCTTCACGCGGTTCTGGGCGATGACGCGCTGCTGGGCCGGATCGTCGCGGTTCACGAAGTCCTGCGTCAGTGCGCTGACGCGCGACTGCAGGGCGTCGGCGAAAGTCTTGGAGCGCTCCAATTGCTCCCGGGCACTGGTCATCCGGCCCTTCCAGTAGGCCTGATCGCGGCGCTCGCCGCTGGCGGGGTCGGTCTTCGGCGCGTCGGCCGAATCGGCAGAGGCCGGCGCCGTCGCGGGGGCGACCACGTCGGCGGTAGCCGCGGGGGTCGTGCCGTCGGCTGGCAGCACCGACGGCGTGCTCTGGGTGATGTCGGTTTTGACGTTGTCGTTGGTATAGACCTTCGACGGCTTCGGTTGCTCCTTGCGGCGCGCCTGTTCAGCTCGCGCCACATCCGCCAGGGACTGGGCGCTGGCAGCGGCAGACGCCACGGTCACGACCAGCGCAACCACGGAGGCGAGACGGCGTGAGGCACGTGGAATCATGGACACAATCACCTTATCGGGATGGTACGCCCCGGTCATGACCCGGTCAAGGAACGCAGTCGCACACCGCGCCCCACGACTGCACGCGAATGCCCCCGCACAGTGCGGCGGATCGCCGACACGGCTGCGCCACGAGGGCCTCGACCTCGGCCAACGCTCCCAGCCCACCAAACGCCGCGCCGCGCACGAGTAATACCCCGTGCCCGGCCACGCCCGGCGGCGCGTCGCGGCCCGGGTCGCCGTCGGCATCTGCGGGGTCGTCGGCCACCCACGCCACCAGGTAGCAGGGACACACGGCGCCGGCTGCGGCATCGAGGGCCGCCAGCGGCTGATGCACGAGCAATTGCCACCGTGGGTTGCGCACGCCCCAGGGACGTGCGGGCGACGAGACGGCCGTGGCCACGTCATCGCACGGGGTCACACGTCCGCAGGTGCGCAGGTTGGTCTCAGCGGTCAGGTCGAGGACGGCGCCGCCGACCGCGCGCCCGCCAGCGGGGCCATCGGTGAACGCCGACGGCAACGCGCCCGCAGGCGCGCTCGTCCAGTCTGGGTGCTGGGCCAGCACGGCGACCGCCAGCGCCACAGCCGACTCCGCGGCTCTGGTCATTTTCAGCTTCTCGTGCAGGGCTCCCGCCGCTGGCGCCTCGGCCGACGTGGCGAGCGCCACGCCGAGAGCCAGCGTGCCCAAGAGACTGAGCCAGATCAACACCGACACCAGGCCGAACCCGTCCTCCGTTCGTGCGATGCGTCTGGTCACGTCACTGTCCTCCGTTGCGGCGGCCGGGGACGAGGTCGGTCACGACCACCATGTCGGGAACAACCCGCGCCCCTCCGCTGCCCACGCCGCGCAGCACGCTCGTTGGGGGTCGTAGTCGCGCCGACGCCACCGCCACGCCGAGCGTGACCGTGACACGCGCGATGCGAGCCAGATCGACGTCCCACCGCGAAGGTGCCACAGCCGAGGGACACCATGGACCGTCGTCAAGCGCCGCCAGTGCCGCCGGACCGGCGCCGGCCCGCCACGCCGTTGCGCCCACGGCATCGCGCGAGTAGGCGCAGTTCTCGCCCGCCGGCCACGCCAGTTCAGAGACCACGCCCGGCGGCGGTGGACGTGGCCCTGCGGTAGCGTCCTCGAGCGTGCCGTCGGGCGCCGCTCGCACCACGGGCGCTCCGCTCGCCGCGTGCCACTCGATATCGAAGCGCGTCACGAAGTCGATGACCGGATTTGCGGGACCAGCGCCGAGGCTTCGCACCAACTGGTCCAGGCCTGTCGTCGGGTCGGCGCGCAGACGATAGGCATGAGCCACGATTGACGACACCGATGCACCCGCGCGCCACGACTCGGCCAGTGGCCCCATCAGTTCGAGATCGAGTGGCGGCACGACCTGCCGTATCGCCGCGATAGCGAAGCGGCCGTGGGCGTCAAAGAGCATCACGTCATCGCCCGCGGCGAATCCGCAGGTCACAAGCACCGCCGAGCAATACGCCGGACGCGCGAGGCGTAGCCAGAGGTCGCCGGCCGTCGACGGCACCCGCAGGCTTGCGTGCGCCGCGCCGCGCCGCGCCTGCACGGTGGTGAGCGCATGTGGCGTGGCACCCACGACCCAGGGCCCCGCCGGCACCGCAGCGGGCAGGAGCGACGGCAGCCCCGCGCCCGGCCCGTCGTCGGGCGCCTGCACGAACCCGCTGCCCGCGCGCCGCACGTCGTCGATGAGCGCGTTGATGCCGCTGCGCACCCGCTGCTGTTCATCGGCCGCGGCCGGGTCGGCCTCGAAGCCAGCCAGTACCGCAGTCGCGAGCACGGCGACCGTCGCGAGCGCGAGACCAAGGAGCGTCACCGCCACGAGCAGCTCGACCAGCGTCACGCCCCTGTCTCCACACACACGCGCCGGCCGGTCTGTCCGGCGGGTCATGGCGCCGCCTCCCACGCAATGCGCGCCACGCATGCGCCGGGTGCCACGCCGGTACCGTGCCGCTCGTGCACGGGCACGACGCACACGGTGAGGCCCCACGCGGGCGGCGTAGTGCCTCCGAGAGCCGCGGCCCGCCACCGCCGTACGAACGCCGGCCGGCCGGTCGTGACATGACCGACGCCGTCGAGTGCCTCGACGCAGCCGGCAACATCGCGCTGCAGGCAGTCGACCGGTGTGACGGCCAACGGGCCCGCCATCCGCGTGGATACGCCCTGATCGGCCAGCACCGCGGCCATCGTGTGTCGCCGGGCCCGGAGCACGGTGTGGGTCACGTGCGTGGACAATTCCGCCAAACCCAGCACGCCCGTCGTGACGATCGCCAGCGCCACGACAGCTTCGACAATGGTGAACCCATGCGCCGCCCTCGACCGTTGCATCCCGCCTCCAGTGGCTGGCCCGCTCGTGGGCCACCGGCAACGAAGTATTGCAACGGGCGATCCGCACGCGCCGCAGCCTTCGTCGGGCGGATTTGCCGGAACAATTGGCCTGCGCTCCCCGACCGGCGGCAGAAGATGCACGCCTGCGCCACGCGACGCGTGGCAGCAACTGCCGCGGCGGCGCGCCTGGGCCTCGCTAGGCTGCGTGGAGCTTCAGCGGGAGGTGCACCGTGAAGACCGCGCCGCCCTCGGCCCGGTCGTCGGCGCGTACCTGGCCGTTGTGGGTCACGATGAATTTCTGCACGAGCGCCAGGCCGAGCCCGGTGCCATCGGAACGCGTGGTGAAGAACGGCTGGAACAACCGATCGCGGTCGACCACGGGCAGACCCGGACCGTTGTCGGCCACCGTAATCTCCACGAGGCCGTCGGCGGCGTTGACGTTCCCGTGCACACGCACCGCGGGCGCAACGCCAGCGCGCTGACAGGCTTCAACTGCGTTGCGCACCAGGTTCGCGAAGGCCTGCCGCAGCAACACCTCGTCTCCCTCGACGTGGCCGAAGCCGCCGCTGACCGACACGGCGGAGTGTTCCGGGTCGACGTCCGCCACGGCGCGCGTGATGACGAGCTCGAGCGCCAGGGTCTGCACAGTGAGCCGTTCCGGACGCGCAAACGCCAGGAACCGCGTGACCACTTCGCCAAGCGCTTGCGTTTCGGCGCGCAGGCCTTCCGCGTAGGCGCCGTGCGGGCCGGGCAGGGCCGACGGCTCGAGCAGCCGCGCATAGCCGTGGATCGTGGCGAGACCGTTGCGGAACTCGTGCGCCAGGCCGGCCGTCAGCTCGCCCAGCCGGGCGAGCGCGTCCTTGAAGCGCAGCTGCTCCTCGAGCGCCACGACCCGAGACAGATCGGTGAACAGGCAGATCACGCCCGACTCGCCCGGTCCGCCCGACCACGGCGACAACGTCACGCCGAGATGGGAGGGGCCGCCGGTCAGACCGCCCGTGGCGATGTGGCGGCGCGACACGACGCGGCGCCCCGTGGCTGTGTCCCTGACGAGTTGCGCGAGGTCCGGCACCGTCACCAGCATCTCGTCAAGCGGCGCCGGCATCGACCGAGGCGCCACGCCCAGGATGCGGTGTCCGGCGGGATTCAGCATACGCACGCGGCCATCAGCGCCCGCCACGAGCAGGCCCGACGTCAAGCCATCGACGATTTGCGCGTTGAGACGTTCCGAGGCCTCGGCGCGCGCCAGGCTCGAGCGTTCCTGCAGCTTGATCTTCGCCACAGCTTCCTGCAGTGCCGCCGACAGGATGGCCGTGTCGGCGCTCGACTCGCGCAGATGCCGGTTCGAATCCCTGGCGCCCGAGGCGATGCGCAGCAGGGCAAAGCCCAGCACGCCCGCGAGGAAACCGATGATGGCCGTGAGGCCGAGAAGCAGTGCGCTGGCGGGCGAGAACGGCGGCATGGCGTCAGTAGAAGCCCACGTACCAGTCGATCAGGGGCTGCCCCGCCAGCATCGCCACCAGGGCGCCGAGCGCCAGGAACGTGCCGAACGGCAAGGCGTACTTCATCGACCCGCGCTGCACGGCAATCAGGGCCAGGCCTATGACCGCGCCAGAGAGCGAGGCCAGCACCAGGGTCAGCAACACCGACTGCCATCCCAGGAACGCGCCAATCATCGCCAACATCTTCACGTCACCCATGCCCATGCCCTCTTCTTTCCGCACGGCGTAGTAGCCGGCGGCAATCGCATAGAGCACCCCGCCGCCGAGCAGCACGCCGACGAGCGAGGCCTGCCATCCCGGCGGCCCGACGAGCGCGAACAGCAGGCCCACGGCAATGCCGGGCAAAGTAATGACGTTGGGTAGGAGGTGGTGCTCGAGATCGATGGCGAAGAGCACGATGAGGGCGGCCACGAAGATCAGACGCGCCGCCAGCACGGAGCCGAGCGGCGTCGTCGCGGTCACGAGCACGAAGAGTACGGCGGTCGTGACTTCAACCAGCGGGTACTGCACCGAAATGGGCGCCTTACAACGCGCACACTTCGCGCCAAGCACCATCCAGCTGATAACCGGGATGTTCTCGAACCAGCGCAGCTCGCGCTTGCAGCTGCCGCACGCCGACGCGGGCCAGACAACCGAGGCCCCGCGGGGCAACCGGAATATGCAGACGTTCAGAAACGACCCGATGATGAGGCCAAGCGCGGCGGCAATCAGGAGCGCGAGACGGGTGGTGGTCATGGCCTGGTGTCGATCTCGGGCAGGGGTGCCAGAATCGATCCGGCACCGAGCTCGACCGCGCCCTCGGCCGTGAGCACATAGGCGACCCCGGTCGGGTCCACTGGCACGCCGGCCAACGCACCGGCGCCCACGAGCAGCGACCACGACAGATCGGCGCGTCCGCGAAACCGCGCCACCTGCGCCGCGAGTGCGTCGAGGTCGTCGAGGGCCGCCAGCTGCTGCAGCCGATAGGTGGCAGCCTTGCGCATCCAGTCGAGCTCCGCCGTGTCGAGCAGCTCGCGCCACAGCTTCCGTGCCGATTCGCGGTCGCCGCCTTTGGCCAGCGTGACGCCGGCCATCGTACGCAGCCAGCCGGGCGCCCCCGGCATCCCAGCGGCCTGTTCGAACTGTGCGGCCGCGGCCGCGTAGTCCCGCAGCCACCAGTACTGTACGAAGCCGATGTCGTGACGGTACTGCCAGCGGTCCGGGTCGTTGGTCAGACCCTTCTCCAGCAGTCGCAGGGCTTGATCGGGGCGTCCGGGCCCGCCCGGATAGCCCTCGCTCAGGAAGATCGCGCCCATGCGCGCGGCCACGTCGAAGTGCGGATCGAGCGTCGTGGCCATGTCGAGCAGTGGATAGAGCAACGTGTAGCGGCCTTCGGCCGCCGCCGACCGGCGCTCGCCGCCGTAGTGCACCACCGCGCGCATCCAGTAGAGGTCGGCCGCCAGGTCGGTGAACGAGAGCATGATGCGCCGGGTAGCCGTGGGCGATTGCAGCCACAGCGACGGCGCCTCGGGCTCGCGCGGCGGCGCGAGTTGGTCGCGCGTGGCCTGCAGGGTGACGGCCACGACGAGCAGCACGGCCAGGGTCAGCGCCGTCCAGCGATCGCGAGGAAGGGCGGTGGCGGCCGTCACGCGCACATCCCTATTTGAAGTCGCGACGGTTGAAGACGAGCGTCGAGGCGACCACGAGCACGCCGATGTATGACGCCAGGGACGCCACGCCGATGCCGACGGCCTGCCACGGCACGGCCCGGCCGTGCACGATTTCGTTCTTCACGTCGATGGCCGAGAGGTTCGGTAGTACGTAGTAGAGTCCGCGAGCCAGGGCCGCGGCCGCCGGCGAATCCACCGCCATCTGGAAGTTCCGCAGGTCGCCGCTGAAGTGTCCGGCCACCCACACGCCCAGCGTGAAGAGGATCGAGAGCAGCGGGCTCGAGAACGTGGAGAAGAACAGGGCCACGGCCGTCGCTAGCATCAACTGCACGCCGATGAGCGCCATGGGTGCGAGCAGCCACGGGTCCAGCGCCGGCGCGCGCCACCCCTGTGTGATCCAGTCGTCGGTCGTCCACGACATGTACTGCATCATCGCGTAGAAGGCGATGGCCATCAGGCCCAGGTTGACGGCAAGAGTCAGCACGAGACCCACGTACTTCCCCACGATGAAGCTCGAGCGCGACAGCGGCTTCGAGAGAATCGAGTAGATGCTGCGTCGCTCGACTTCCTTTGACACGAGGCCCGTGCCGATGAAGATCGCGATGAGCAGGCCGATGGCGTTCATCGTGGCCAGGCCCAGGTCCTTGATGACCTTCAAGTCCTGGCCGGCGGTGAGGCGGCTCATGAGGAACGCGGCACCCATGAGCACTACGGCAAACAGCACGAGGCTGTAGGGCACACGGTCGCGCACCGACTCCTTGAAGACCGCCACGGCCAC
>JANORI010000093.1:0-11933 GCA_031415235.1 Acidobacteriota bacterium
GCATGCCGCACTCGTAGGGCGCGAGTTTTTCGGGTGTAGGATGCCGCGGGCCAAGGAAATAGGAGAGGATGACCGAGACCACCCCGAATCCCAACCCGATCGCCACCATGATGGCGACGCCGCCCCAGCCTGCCATGATTGGTCCTGTCGTCAGGCGCGCGCGAGCCGTTGCGCCGATTGTGAAGTATTTCGCAAGAGTGGCTAGATGGTAGGCAATTCCGCATGACACAGTCAAACGCCCTACCCACGATTACTGGTGTAACCCAGTCGTGATAGTCCCATCCCTGGTTCCCTCGGCCGCCGGACTGCGCGTGGCCTGGTTCAGCCCGATGCCGCCGTCGCGATCCGGTATCGCGGCCTACTCCGACGAACTCATTCCGCTGCTGCGTCAGCGGGGCGTTGACCTCGAGGTGTACGCCGAGCCGCCACCGGGCGTGCCGCCATCCGGCACGACCGCGCGCGACTTCGTCTGGGCCAATCGGCGCCGCCCCTATGACCTGACGGTCTACCAGCTCGGCAACGCGGCCTGCCATGACTACATGTGGGGCTATCTGTTCCGTCATCCGGGGCTGGTCGTGCTGCACGACGCGCAAGTGCACCAGGCGCGCGCGCAGGGCTTGCTGAAGCGCTGGCGGCCGCGACGCGACGACTACCTGGCCGAATTCGCAGCGAACCACCCGGCGGCGCCCTCGGACCTTGGCCTGCTCGTGGCCGAGGGCCTGGGCGGGAGCCTCTTTGCGCATTGGCCGCACATCCGCCTGGTGCTGCACGCCGCACGTCTTGCCTCCGTGCACAGCGCCGCGCTCGCCGCGCAGCTGAGCGCCGACTACGAGGTGGCCGTAGACGCGGTCCCAATGGGTGTATCCGATCCGCTCTCAGTGGGGCCCACCGTCACGCCGGCCGAACTGCGCGTCCGCTACGGCGTGCCTGCCGGAGCCGTCGTCGTCGGGGCCTTCGGCGGCGTCACGCCGGAAAAACGTCTCCCAGAGCTTGTCGAGGCAATCGCCGCGCTGTCCGCCGAGCATCCGCAGATGCACCTGCTCGTGGTCGGCGCGCCGGTGGCCCACTACGACGTGATGGCCGACGCCGCCTCCCACGGCCTGGCCGAGCGCGTCCATGTGACCGGGTTCGTGCCCGACGCAGAACTGCCCGCGCACATGGCCGCGGCGGACATCTGCTCGTGTCTGCGGTGGCCCACAAACGGCGAGACGTCGGCGTCGTGGTTGAGGGCCATGGCGGCCGGCCGCGCCACCATCATCACCGAGCTCAGTCATCAGCCTGAACTGCCTGTCGTGGACCCGCGCAACTGGCAGCCGCTCGGGCCATCTGGGCAGGCGCCGGTGGCGCTGGCCGTCTCGGTGCTCGACGAGCGGCAGGCGCTCATGCGCGCGCTCGACACGCTGGCGAGGAGTCCGGAGCGACGCACGAAGCTGGGCGCCGCCGCGCGGCTGTACTGGCAGGCGCATCACACCCTCGACGCCATGGCGGACTCGTACGCCACGCTACTGGCTCGGGCGGCGCGGAGGGCGGCGCCCGCCGTGACGCTGCCGGCCCACCTGGTTGACGAAGGAGACGAGAAACTGGCGTCGCTGCTCGCGCCGTTTGGAGTCTTCACACCCGACGTGGTGCGCGGCGACCGTCGCTGAGGGCGGCCGACGACGACGCGGGGCCGACGCGCGGGCGCCGGCCGGCGTCGCAGGCAGGAGTGTTTAGCCCAGGGCTTTCATCCGGCGGTCGAGCTCGGCCACGGCGAGCACGATCTGCTCGCGACGGGCGGGGTGGGTGGTGAGTTCGTGTTGGGGGGACATCTAGATCGAGGCGTGTCGGCACGACTCGAGCTCGCGCACCTTGACGGGATCCTTCGTTGGACCGGTCTTGCGAGCGGCCTTCCGCTCCTGTTCCAGTTCTTCCATCCGCTCCTGAATACGGAGATCGGCGTCAATCAGACCTTCAGCAGCGTCACCCATGAGTTTGGTCAGACCTCTCGACGATCGCGCCAACCGTCACAATCGGTGCTGGCACGAACATCCGGGCCATTATAGCGGGTGATGCCCCCGAACGTCCTGCGCCTCTTCCACCCGCCCGTGGCGGAGTGGTTCGCGTCGGCATTCGCCCGTCCCACGCGGCCCCAGCGTCAGGGCTGGCCCGCCATCGCACGGGGTGACTCCACGCTGATCCTCGCGCCGACCGGCACCGGCAAGACCCTGGCCGCGTTCCTGTCGTGTCTCGACCGCCTGATGTTCTCGCCCGCGCCGACGCGGGACGCGCGGTGTCGCGTGCTCTACCTGTCGCCGCTCAAGGCGCTGGCCGTGGATGTCGAACGCAACCTTCGGGCGCCGCTGGCCGGCATCGCCCACGTCGCCACGGCCGCCCGTACGCCGTTTCACACCCCCACGCTCGCCATTCGCACCGGCGACACGCCCCCCAACGAGCGCGCGCGCTTCCAGCGCGACCCGGCCGACATCCTCATCACGACGCCCGAGTCGCTCTTCCTGCTGCTGACGTCGAACGCGCGCGAGCGCCTGCGCTCGGTCGACACGGTGATCGTCGACGAAATCCACGCGCTCGTGTCGACCAAGCGCGGCGCGCACATGGCGCTGTCGATCGAGCGGCTGGCGCGACTGACCGGGCGGCCCTTGCAGCGCCTTGGCCTCTCGGCCACGCAGCGCAATCTCGACGAGATCGCGCGCTTTCTCGGTGGCACGTCGCCGGCGCCGACGCGCCGCCGCAGCCCGTCGCGTGTCACGCCGGACCCGGCCGCGACGCTCCACGCGGAGTTCGCGCTCGACGAAAGCGCCGCGCCCCGCGCCGTCACGATCGTGGATGCGCGCGAGCCGAAACGCCTCGCCCTCACCGTGGACGTGCCCATCGCCGACATGGCCAAGGTGGGCCAGCCCGTGGCGCCGCCGAGCGGCCCGGTCGCGAAGGCGCCGCCGGTGCAGACGATCTGGACGTCGATTCATCCGCGCCTGCTCGAGCTCGTACAAGCGCACCGGTCCACGTTGATCTTCGTGAACAGTCGCCGCCTGGCCGAACGGCTGGCCGGGGCACTGAACGACCTGGCCGGCGAACCGCTCGTGCGCGCGCACCACGGGTCGCTGGCGCGAGCGCAGCGCACCGAGATCGAGGACCTCCTGAAGGCCGGACGGCTTCGGGCGCTCGTCGCCACGTCGTCGCTCGAACTCGGGATCGACATGGGCGCTATCGATCTGGTCGTCCAAATCGAGGCGCCGCCGTCGGTGGCCAGCGGCCTGCAGCGCATCGGCCGCGCCGGCCACTCGATCGACGAGGTCAGCGAAGGGATCATCTTCCCGAAGTTCCGCGGCGACCTGCTGGCCTCGGCCGCCGTCACCGGCGCCATGCGGCAGGGCCTGGTCGAGCCGTCGCGGTATCCGCGCAATCCGCTCGACGTGCTGGCGCAGCAGGTCGTGGCGATGACGGCGATGGACCAGTGGGCCGTCGACGACCTCTACGCCACCGTACGCGGCGCCGCGCCGTTTGCCGCACTGTCGCGCCGGGTGTTCGAGGGCGTGCTCGACATGCTCTCGGGCCGGTACCCCTCCGACGAGTTCGCGGAGCTGCGGCCACGCGTCACGTGGGACCGCGTGAACGGCACCATCGCCGCGCGCGTCGGCGCCAAGCGCGTGGCCATCGCCAACGCGGGCACAATTCCGGACCGCGGTTCGTACGGCGTGTTCCTCGCAAACGGTGGCAGCACCTCTCGTGCCGGCGGCGCGCGCGTGGGCGAACTCGACGAGGAAATGGTGTTCGAGGCCCGTGCCGGTGAGACCTTCCTGCTCGGCGCATCGACCTGGCGCATCGAGCAGATCACGCACGACCGCGTGCTCGTGTCGCCGGCGCCGGGTGAACCCGGCAAGATGCCCTTCTGGAAGGGCGAGGGCCCCGGCCGGCCGATTGAGCTCGGCCAGGCCATTGGTCGGCTCACCCGCGAGCTGCGCGCGGCCCCGCGTGGCGAGGCGACGGCGCGGCTGGCTCGCGACCACGGGCTCACGCCCGGCGCGGCTGACAACCTGATCCAGTACCTCGATGACCAGCAGCGCGCCGTCGGTGTCGTGCCCGACGACCACACGATCCTCATCGAGCGGTCGACCGACGACATCGGCGATTGGCGCCTGTCGGTGCTGTCGCCGTTCGGCAGCCGAGTGCACGCGCCGTGGGCCATGGCGGTCACGGCGATGCTCCGGCACGAGCGCGGCCTCGCGGCGGACGTGATGTGGGCGGATGACGGCTTCGTCGTGCGCGTGCCCGATAGTGACACCCCGCTCGACACGGCGCTGCTCTTGCCCGACCCCGACGACGTGGAGCGCCTGGTCGTAGCGCAGCTCGGATCGACGGCGATGTTCGCGGCGCGCTTCCGCGAGGCCGCCGGTCGCGCCCTGCTGCTGCCGCGCCGCCGGCCGGGCATGCGCGCGCCGCTCTGGCAGCAGCGCAAACGCGCCGCCGATTTGCTGGCGGTGGCGGCTCGCTTCGGATCGTTCCCCATGATCCTCGAGACTTACCGGGAATGTCTGCGCGACGTGTTCGACGTGCCGGCACTCGTGGCGCTATTGACCAAGGTGCGCAGCCGCGCCGTGCGCGTGCACACGGTCGACGCGCGCACGTCTTCGCCGTTTGCGGCGTCGTTGCTGTTCGGCTACGTGGCCAACTACCTCTACGACGGCGATGCGCCGCTGGCCGAACGGCGCGCCCACGCGTTGTCGGTGGACCAATCGCAGCTGGCCGAACTCATCGGCGAGGGCGAACTGCGGGCGTTGCTCGATCCCGGGGCACTGGCCAGCATCGAGCGCGACCTGCAACACCTGCCCGAGAAGTACCACGCGCGCGGCGCCGACGGCGTACACGATCTGCTGCTTCGCCTGGGCGACTTGACGCCAGCCGAGATTGCCGCACGCGCGCAACCCGGCGTGGCCGCCGCGGCCGTGCCCGCACTCGTGGCCGCGCGCCGCGCGGTGTCGCTGCGCATCGGCGGCGAGACCCGGCTCATCGCCGTGGAAGATGCCGCGCGCTATCGCGACGGGCTCGGCGCCCCGCCGCCGCAGGGTCTGCCGGCGTCGCTGCTCGAGCCGGTGGCGGACGCCGTCGGCGATCTGCTCCGCCGCTTTGCGCGCACCCACGGGCCGTTCACGACCGCCGAGGCGGCCGCGCGCTTCGCGATTGGCGTGTCCGTGACCGACCTGGCCCTGCAGCGGCTGGCCGCGACCGGACGAGTGGTCGAGGGCGAGTTCCGTCCCGGCGCGCGCGGCCGCGAGTGGTGCGATGCCGACGTGCTGCGGTCGCTGCGGCGCCGATCGCTGGCCACGCTGCGCCAGGACGTGGAGCCGGTGGAGCCGCACGTGCTCGGCCGCTTCCTCGTGGGCTGGCATGGTCTGACGGCCCCGCGGGCGGGCCTCGACGCGCTGCTCGATGCCGTCGAGCAACTGCAAGGCGCGCCCCTCGTGGCCTCGGTGCTCGAGCGCGAGGTGCTGCCAGCACGCGTGGCCGGCTACACGCCGGCGCAGCTCGACACGCTGGTATCGGCCGGCGAGGTGATCTGGGTGGGCGTCGAGTCGTTGGGCGAACGCGACGGGCGCATCGCGCTCTACCTCACCGACCAGCGCGCGGCCCTCATGGCGCCCCGGGCCGACACCGGCGGCCTGCTCGAACGCGAGGCGCACATCGTGGCTTTTCTCACAACGCACGGCGCCGCATTCTTCGGCCCGCTGCACGAGGCGGTAGGCGGCGGCTTCCCGCAAGAGACCGTGGACGCGCTGTGGAGTCTCGTGTGGCAGGGCCTGCTGACGAACGACACGCTACATCCGCTGCGCGCGTATGCGGCCGCGCCGGCCCGTGCCCGGCGCGAATCCCGCGACGCGCGCGCCCACCGCTTTCGCTCGCGCCGGCTGGTGCCGCCGTCGGCCGAAGGGCGATGGTCGGTGGTCAACGCCGCGGCGCACACGTCACCGACGGCGTGGGCCACGGCACTGACGCGGCAGCTGCTCGGGCGTCACGGCGTAGTCACGCGCGACGTCACCGCGATTGAACCGATCGCCGGCGGGTTCAGCACGGTCTACCCGGTGCTGCGCCGGCTCGAAGACACGGGTCGCGTGCGCCGCGGCTACTTCGTGGCGGGCCTGGGCGGCGCGCAGTTTGCCGAGCCGGGCGCCATCGACCGGCTGCGCGCGGAGCGAGACACGCCGCCCGAGGCACGGGCGGTGACGCTGGCGGCCACCGATCCCGCCAATCCCTACGGCGCGCTCGTCGAGTGGCCACTCTGGACCGGCGCGCCGGCGCTGCGTGCGAGCCGCGTGGCCGGTGCGCGCGTGGTGCTCGTCGATGGGCACGCCACGGCATGGATCGCGCGCGGCGACCGACAGATCCTCGTGGCGGCGCCCGACGAGGAGCCAGAACGCGGACGGCGCTGCCGCGCCTTGGCGCGCGAACTGGCGCGCGTGGCCCATGCGTCGGCTGCCGAGCGGCACGGCTGGCTGATTGCCGAGATCAACGGCGCCCCCGCGGCGGCGAGTCCACTGGCGGCCTACTTCGCGGACGTGGGATTCACCGTGACCAGCGGTGGCTTGCAACTGCGCGTGCCTCACGAGCGCGACCGCGCCTGAGGGAGACACGATCGTGCGAGCCGCCGCGGTGCTGCCCAGGCGTTGTCTGGTGCCCGGTCTGCCAGCCGGCACCCGGCGCCGACTAGTCGAGGACCGCCGATGTGGCTATCGACCTGTGGACGCTGGACCGCTGGCCGGCGCAGCGCGTGAACGAGCGCGCCGACCACCTGCTCGGGCGGGTGGTGCTGGTGCACCTGAGGCTAGAGCTTTTCAGTGCGGCGTCAGCCCACGATGCGGCCAGGATGCGCATAGACGTTCATGCTTCGGCCACGCACGAAGCCGCACAGTGTGATGCCCGAGGTGCGCGCCAGATCGACCGCCAAACTCGACGGTGCCGACACGCCCGCCACGAGCGGCACCCCTCCAAGCAGCGCCTTCTGCACGAGCTCGAACGAGGTGCGCCCGCTGACGACCAGGAGCGTGCGGTCGAGCGGCAGCCGGCCGTCCAGGAGCGCCCGGCCGATGACCTTGTCCACCGCGTTGTGGCGTCCGACATCTTCGGCGGCCAGTAACACGCGGCCGTCGAGGTCGCAGAGCGCGGCGGCATGAATGCCGCCAGTGGCGTCGAAGGCCGCCTGTGCTGCGCGCAGCGCCACGGGCAAGGCCGAGACCACCGCGGCCGGCACCGCCCATGCGCCGGTGACCCTGGCGACGCGCGTGCGCAACGACTCGATCGTGCGCCGCCCACACAATCCGCACGCCGCCGTCGTGATGACCTGGCGGCGTTCGCCGAGCCGCGCGGCCACCCGCACAGCGGCCTCGCCGGTCACGGTCACGTTCAGCACGTTGCCGCGGGCCTCGACCTCCACGTCGTCGCACAGCTCCACCGCCGCCACGTCGTCGACCTGACGCACGACGTCTTCGGCCAGCAAGAAGCCGCACGCGAGCGTGATGTCGTGTCCGGGCGTGCGCATGATCACCGCGAATGGCGCGCCGTTCACCCGTACTTCGAGCGGCTCCTCCACCGCCACGCGGTCGTCGGCCGCGTCCGCGCTGCCGCCGGTGAGCCGACGGATGCGCACCTCGCAAGTGGCGCGGGCGCTCATGCCGGCGGCTCCGGCAGGCAGCCGCTGGCCTCAGCGATGAGCCTCGCCAGCGCGCGTATCACCTCGGGCACGGGGCTCGGCTTCACGATCAAGCCGTCACAGCCAGCGGCCGCCGCCTGGTCGCCCACTCGCGTCTCAACATGCCCGGAGACCGCCAGGATGGGGATATGCGAGGTGCGCGGGTCGGCCTTCAGACGCCGCGTCGCCTCGAATCCATCGATGCCCGGCATCGACAGATCCATCAGAATCGCATGGGGCGGATCCCGCACCGCCAGCGCCAGTGCCTCGACCGCGTCGCCCGCCTGCGCCACGCGATACCCGGACACGCGCAGCCACGCCGCATACATCGCGCGCGCGTCCGCGTAGTCGTCAACGACGAGTACCAGGGGTTCGATCGCCACGGGTCTGTCGCGGAGTATAGCGCCGCGACGATTCCGGGGCCGGTCGCTCCGGGACCTCCGAATCGGCTACGATTTGCGCATGGCGCAGATTTTCTCGTTCGACGTCACCTCCACCATCGACCTGCAGGAGGTGGACAACGCCGTCAACCAGGCCAAGAAAGAGATCGGCCAGCGGTACGATTTCAAGGGCTCCCTTGCCACCATCGAGCTCGATCAGAAAGCGGGCACGCTCACCCTCACCGCCGAAGACGCCTTCAAGCTCGGTGCGGTCTGGGAAGTGGTGCAGACGCGGCTCGTGCGGCGCAACGTGGCAGTGAAGAACATGAAGCCGGGCGATCCCGAGGCGGCGGGCGCGGGTACGATGAAGCAGGTCGTCACGCTGCAGCAGGGCATTCCAAGCGACGCCGCCCGCGAGATCGTGAAGTACCTCAAGGACGGCAAGATGAAGAAGGTGCAGGCATCGATTCAGGGCGACCAGCTGCGGATTGCGTCGTCGTCGAAAGACGACCTGCAGGGCGCCATGGCTGCCCTGCGCGAACACGACTTCGGCGTGGCCTTGCAGTTTGGTAACTACCGGTCGTGAGATCGCGACCGGCCCGGTCAGGTGTATTCTATTGGTCCCCCAGGAGGCCTGCGTGAGATTTTCTCGACCTGTTCCGGTAGTAGTGGCGGCGTTGGTCATCGCGGCCTGGCTCGCCGCTCCACATGTGTCGGCCCGCCAGGCGGCGCCGGGTGCCCCGACGAACCTGACTTATATCCTGAACGGCATCAACCTCACGATGAGTTGGACGCACGCCACGGGCCCGTTCACGCACTACATCATCGATGTCGGCACCGCCCCTGGCGTGGTGAACCTCGCGCAGTTCTCGACCGCCGCCTTTGTCGACCCGAGCAAGCTGCCGCAGATGCTGGCGGCGGTGAACAACCCGAGCGCGCCAACCGGTAGCTACTATGTAGCCGTGCATGGGGCCAATGGCAACGTCGTGGGGCCGGCCTCGCCCGAACTCAACATCGTCATCCCTGGCGGCTGCGTCGCGCCCGGGGCGCCCACGAACCTGACGGCCATCGTCCGCGGCACCTCGTCGTGGATTATGTGGAACGCCGGCACCGGTGGACTGCCGTCCGCTTACGTGCTGCAGGCCAGCACGCAGTCGGGCGCCAACTTCACTGCTGGCCTGCTGGGCCAGGCGGCGTTTGGCGCGCCCGCGTTCAACGTGGGCCTGCCGGCAGGCACGTACTTCCTGAAGGCGTTCTCCACCAACGCGTGCGGCACCAGCGGGTTCTCGAACGAAGTATCGGTGACGGCCAACATCAACACTCCGGCTACAACGCCGAATCTCGTCGTGGGCGATCGGCTGCCGCAGCCCGACGTGCGTGCCCTGGTCTTGACGGTGGCGCAGCAGGCGGCCAGCCAGGGCTTCCTCGACCCGTTCGTCGCGTGCCCCTCGCGTCCGGGCTTCTCGGATAGCAACCTCGAGGCCCGCAAGACGCAGCGCAATGCCTATATCGACTTCATGGTCAACAATCTGCGGAACATCGACCGGAGGTTCGGCTACAACGCCAAACCCACGCGCGCCAGCATTCCGGCCATCATCGCCGGCGACGAGATCGCCTACCACTACGGCTCGGATGCGCCAGAAGGCTCGCCCAACGTCTACCTCGTCGACGTCCTCGGCGGGCATTGCACGGGCGTGAGCGGCGACAGGAACAATGTCACCCCTGACTACCGTACGTTCTACAATGAGTTCGGCAGGTGGACTGGCGCCGGCCAATTCTAGACCTTGCTCGGCAGGGAGGCCGCACATGATGGGATCGCGCTTCGGCTGTGTTCTTGGGGCCATCGTCCTTGTCGTCACCACGATCAGCTGCAGCGGGTCGGCCGGGTCGCCCGTGTCACCCTCCGCTGCGGCGGCTGGTTCGGCCGGCGCGGCCGCTGACGGCTCGACGTTGAAGGCACCCGCGCCGGTGCTGCGTGCGCCGGCAAACGGCGCAGTCGCGAGCACGACGCCAGACTTGCTCGCCGATGCCACGGCGGGCCGGTTCTGGTCGGTGGCCGTGCGCACCCTGCGCTTCCAGGTCAGCGAAGCGAATGGCTTCGGTGCGCTCACCGACGAGGGCATGGCCACGGCCGATGCCGTCAGCCTGGTGACGTACCGCGTACAGCGGGCGCAGCGTCCCGGCCTCCGCATCTACTGGCGCGCGCGCGCAGAGCTCGACGGGGCATTTGGTCCGTGGTCTGACACCCGCGAACTCGTCGTGAGCGGGACGGCGGCGCCGCCGCCCTCGGCCGGCGGCAACCGCACGCCGAATCCACCCGCGGGTCAGCGGTTGCCACTGCCCAACATGGAAGCGCGAATCCGTCAGTGGACGTCAGAGCGACCGGACCTCTTCCCCTCGCAACAGTGCCCGCTCGGCGTGAAGTACGTGAACAACCCGTGGCAGGACTACATCGTTGACCGGCTGCGGCAGGTCGACACACGCTGGGGCTACAACGCCAAGCCGACGCGGACGCCGGCCGACAACGGCGGACGTCCGGTGGTCGCCGCTGGCGACGAGGTCCTCTACAACTACGGCTCGAACGCCGATGAGGGCAACACCAACGAGGTGTATGCCGTCGACATACTGACGGCGCACTGCGGCAGCCCGGTGCTCGGGTGGCGCGTCTTCACGGGTGAAGAGGCTGTGCGCTGGACGGGCGCGGGACGCTTCTAAGGCGTTACACAGAAGACCAGCGCCATCTCGGGCTCGCGGTCAAGCCGCGGGCCGAGTCCTACACGGCGGAGCAAGGGCAGCCCGCGGCTCAGTCCAGGAAGAAGTCGGGCATGAGGTCGGCCTCGCTGGCGTCCTCCTGAAGGTAGCGCGCCAGGTCGGTCACGCCGGCCTCGCCCAGTACCTCGTCGTCGATCAAGAAGCGCCCGGTGCACTCGCGGCTCGGCCGCGTGAGCACGCGGTGGGCCGCGTCGGCCATGATCTCCACGCGCCGCGTCTTGCGGCGGCGTGTCTCGTCGCCCGCAATCAGGGTAATGGCCGCCGTGTCGATGGCGGTGCGTGGCCAGAGCGCGTTCACCGCCACGCCCTGCGCTCGAAACTCCTCCGCCATGCCGAGCACGCACAGGCTCATGCCGTACTTCGCCATGGTGTAGGCCACGTGCGGCGCGAACCAACGGGGATTCAGGTTGAGCGGCGGCGAGATGGTGAGCACGTGCGGGTTGGCCGACCGGAGCAGATGCGGCAGACAGTGCTGTGTCGCCAGGTAGGTGCCCCGAGCGTTCACCTGGTGCATCAGGTCGAAGCGCCGGATGGGCGTGTCGAGCGTGCCGGTCAGGTAGATGGCCGAGGCGTTGTTCACGAGCACGTCGATGCCGCCAAACCGCTCGACGGCCGCCTTCACCGCGGCCTTGACCTGCAACTCGTCGCGCAGATCCATGGGCACGGCCAGGGCGTGTCCGCCCGCGCGCTCGATGGCCTCGGCCGCCGTGTGGATGGTGCCGGGCAGCGTCGGGTGCGGATCGGTGGTCTTGGCCGCCACGACCACGTTGGCGCCGTCGACGGCCGCCCTGAGGCCAATGGCGAGGCCGATGCCGCGGCTGGCGCCGGTGATGAAGACCGTGCGGTTGGCGAGCGTCATGCCCGCATTGTGACAGGCGCGCGGGCCCAGGCGTACGTCCGAACGCCCGGCACGGCCTTGGGCCGTCCGGGCGTCGGCGGACTCGACGAGCCCGAACTACTCGACGTAGCTGTAGCCGCAGTTGTCGCACACCCACATGCGACCCTGCTTGTACATGTTGTAGGCGCACTGCGGGCAGATCCGGTACTCGCGGCCGTCCTTGTCGACGTAGGTCTTGTCGCCGCTCTTGCTCTTCTCGTCGTTG
>JANORI010000094.1:0-4542 GCA_031415235.1 Acidobacteriota bacterium
CCCCAGCGCGATCGCTGCGTCACGCGTGCCGCCTGCACCTGCTCGCTGCGCGTGTTCCAATCCGCGCAGCCGGTGGCGGTCACGAGCACGCACGCGACCACGGCGAACGCGAGGCGGCCGAGTCTACTTTTGCGCACCGGCGAGGCTACGAACGTAGTTCACGATGTGCCAGGTGTCCTGGTCGGTGATCTTGCCCTTGAGACCCTTCATCTTGAACTCGGGCCCCGCGCCTTCCTGAATCACCGTGAAGATTTCGCCGTCGGTCGAGCCGCGGTCCCACGTGGCGTCGGTGAGGTTCGAGGGCTTCATGTCCTTCGGCGCCGAGGCGCTGTCGGCCCGCCCAGTGGCGCCATGGCAGAACCGGCAGTACTTCGCGTAGAGCACTTGGCCAGAGGCCACTGACGCCGCACTGGTGGCCACGGGGTTCTTGAGCTTGGCGGCAACGGCTCGGGAGGTGGCTTGCTCCCCTCCGGCGACGAGTCCGATGGAGAGCACGAGGCTCCATCCCACAATTCCGCCCATCATCACAATCCGCTGACTCATTCCCGGAAGCTCCTTCGTGTGGCGTTCGATCCGACGAGGCATCGTCACACACGCGCGCGGTGGATTGCAACCAGATGTCTCTCTCGTCGACCGGCCGTGCCATGGCCGTCAGCGGCCCAGCACCCAGGTGGTCATGCAGCGTTGGTCCTGCACGATCGTGGACTTGAGCGGATCGAGCTGGCGCGCGCCGAGTTGAGCGGTCAGCGTCATCAAGCGCGACTCGTCGACGAGATACCGCTCCGACCCGTCGGGCAGCAGGAAGCGGTTGTGGCCGAGCGGCTGCATACGCTCCGCCATCCCGATGGACGACGCGAGACGGCAGAAGAACACGCCGCCTGGTGCGAGCACCCGCCACATCTCATGCACCATCGCGTCGAAGTGCTGGTCATCGCGAGCGAAGTGGAGCACGGCGTTGCTGACGACGACGTCCATCGACTGGTCGGCAAAGGGCAGGCGCTCGACCAGCTCCACGCCGAAGCGGTCGGGCGACAGCCTCGGGAACAGGTGCGCGGCCAGCGCCCGAGCGGCGGCGACGGCGGCCGGGTCGCGGTCGGTCGCCCAGAGGTCGAAGCCCTCGCGCAACATGTAGACCAGGTTGCGACCGGTGCCGCATCCCGCGTCGAGCACGCGCATGCCCACGGCGATGCGTCCGCGCAGCAACTGGTCGAACAGGTAGATGTCGATGTGATCGAACTGCTCGAGCAGCGTCTCGGTGGTCACCACTACTGCCCAGGCTTGTAGGTGCGCTCGGTGTGACCATCGAGCTGCTTCGAGTAGAAGTAGACCTCGCGCAGGTTGCCGGTGGCGTAGCGCTCCGACTGGTCGTTGAAGTGCTTCGACGTCATGTCGCTGCTCAGGCCGCCAGCGGTGACCGCCCGAGCCCGCACGCCGTCCTTGCCGAACTCCACCGCGGCCACGAAACTGTTGCCGCTCGAGCCGTAGATCTTCTTGCTGCCGTTGTACGATCGCGCGCCGAACGATGCCAGCGAGCCCCAGCGCGCCGAGGCGAAGCCTACCGGCGTGCTCGGCTGGTCGTCGGCGTAGGGATGCACGATCGCGGGCGAGATGCGCTGGAAGCGGTTGATGTCGCCCCACGGCGTCTGCCACTTCCCGAAGTCGGCGGTGAGCTTGTCGGAGGCGGCGGCCAGCGCCTCGAGCCGCTGCTGCCCCGTGGCCTTGGTGCGCATGTAGTCGTAGACGGTGAGGTTGGCCGCGCGGGCGGCGGGTGCGGACTTGCTCCACAGCTCCTCGCCCCAGAAGATGGCGAGCGACTGCGGCACCGAGTCCACCGCCCAGCGACGATCCCACGCGCGCAGCACCTTGATCTGCTCGGCCAGCTTGGCCTTGAGTGGATTCGACGCCGGCGCCCGATCCCACGCCTTCAACAGCAAGGGGATCTGCCGGTCGAACTCGGGTTGCTCGGTGTCGAACCCGGCGGCAATCAGCGCGTCAATCGAGAAGTCCTTCCGGTTGTCGAGCACGCGGATGGCGTGGACGCCGCGCGGGTTCTCACCGTTGCGGTCGAAGTAGGCGGGGAAGGCACTCTTCTTCTTGCTGTGCTTGCCGGCCGCCATGAACGGCCAGTCGTTGGTGTTGTAGACCCACCCGTTGGGCGGGTTCTCCACGCTGGGGCTGTCATCCACCGCGTGCACGCCCTGCCAGTCGTTGGCCGGCACGCTGCCGTCCACCGGCTTGCTCCAATCGAGCTTCGGATTGCGCTTGGGCACGAAGTTCGAATGGAAGTAGGCGATGTTGCCATCGGCGTCGGCGTAGAGCGTGTCGTTCGACGAGTTGGTGTGCAGCTCCATCACCTGCTTGTACTCGGCGAGGTTCTTGGTCTTGGTGCGGCCGTAGGACTGCTGCAGCGCCTTCAGCGGCTGCTCCATCAGCGCCACCGCCACCCACGTGCCGTCCTGCTCGCGCACGATCGGCCCGTGGTGCGTGCGGTAGGTCGTGAACTCCTTCGTCGCCATCCCACTCGCCGTCTTGTAGGGAATGGTGATCTTCTTCACGCGCGCCTCGCGCTCTTCAGCGCCGTACTTGTAGAAGACCTTGCCGTCCTTGCGCACGATGGTCTCGAGGAACTCGTCGATGTTGTCGACGCCGCTCGAGGTATGCATCCAGCCGGCCTTCTCGTTGAAGCCCTGGTAGATGAAGAACTGGCCCCAGGTGAGCGCGCCGTAGGCGTTGAGCCCTTCCTGGCTCGTGACCTGCGCCTCTTCACGGAACGAGAACGAGGTGTGGGGATTGATCCACAGCAGCGCCTTGCCGGCGGTGGTGTTGGCGGGCGCCACGGCGAAGCCGTTCGAGCCGGTGGGTTCGGGCGGCACGCTCAGGTAGCGCGGGTCGGGTTCGACGCGCGCCAAGGCCGCTGGGTTCTTGCCGTAGAACGCCTCGAGGCGGGCAATCGACACGCTTTCGATGTCGCCGCCGATGCTGCCTTCACTGAAGCTCAGGGCCATCCAGGGCTCGAACGTGGTGATCACGCGCGGCGTCACCTGCGGGTGCGTGTGCAGGTAGTAGTTGAGGCCCTCGGCCCAGCCGGTCATGAGCGCTTTCAGCGCCACTGGGGCCTTCTCGTACTCCGCCTTCAGCTCCACCGGGTCGATGAAGAGCTTCATGCGCAGGTCGCGGTAGATTTCCTTCTCGCCTTCGGCTTCCGCCAGACGGCCCAGCGCGTTGATGAAGTTGGTCTCCACCCGGTTGAAGTCGTCTTCGGCCTGGGCGTACATCAGCCCGAACACCGCGTCGGCGTCGGTCTTGCCGGTGATGTGCGGAATGCCCCAGTCGTCGCGCACGATGGTGATGCCGGCGGCCCGCGCCTGCCAGGCGGCCACTTCAGGGCTGACCGCCGGCGAAGGTGGCGGCGTGGGCGTGCAGGAGATGCCGGCAACGAGCAGGACGACCAGGGCGAGACTACGCTTCATGGGAACTCCGGAGGGCCGAGCGGCGCCTGACGTGGGGCCGCTGGCGCCACGGATTGTGGCACAAACAGCGCTACGGCTGGAACGTGACGACGCGGCTCAGGTCGCAGGTCGCGGGCAGTCCGGCGTGCTTGGGCGCCACGTCGCCGAAGCCATGTGGGTACTGGCTGCGGTCTACGACCGTACGCCCCGTGACCTCGCCGTGGCCGTGGACATGTTGCTCAACCACCAGCATCTGTCGGCCTAGGCCGTGTTCCGACCGCGGCCGTATTCGGCGAGCATGCCGCTCAGCGTCACCTCGTCCATCGGCTTCACGACGTGCACGTCGAAGCCCGCTTCCTTCGAGCGCTGCCGGTCCTCGCTCTGTCCCCAGCCGGTCACGGCCACCAGCACCGGCCGGCTGGGGCCCGTGTGCTGCGCGCGAATCTGGCGCGCGGCTTCGTAGCCGTTGAGGCCTGGCAGCCCGATGTCCATCAGGACCACATCAGGATGGAACGTGACCACCGCCGCGACCGCGGCCGCCCCGTCGTACTCGATGTGCATCTCGTGTCCGTTTATCGTCAGCAGCATAGCCAGCGAGTCGGCCGCGTCGTGGTTGTCGTCGACCACGAGAATGCGCAGCGGCCTCACGGCCGCGGCCAACGCGGGGGGCGCTACCGCCGACGCCTCGCGGGCATCATCCATGGGGAGGCACACCACGAACTCACTGCCCTGCCCAAGACCACCGCTCGTCGCGCTCACTGAGCCACCGTGCATCTCGGCCAGCGTCTTCACCAGCGTCAGGCCAATGCCGAGGCCGCTCGATGCCCGTTCCAGTGTCGTGTCGACTTGTGTGAACATGTCGAACACCGACGTCAGGTGCTCGGCCGCGATGCCAACCCCGGTGTCTCTCACCCGGATGACCGCCTGCGGTCCGGATTCCACGGTCAGCCACACCTGCCCGCCAGGCGCGGTGAACTTGTTGGCGTTGTTGAGCAGGTTGCCCACAATCTGCGCAAGCCGCACTGGGTCGACGCTCAGGAACACGGGCTCGGCCGGCAGGTGCACCACCAGGGCCTGCTCGCGCCGTTCGAAC
>JANORI010000095.1:0-6804 GCA_031415235.1 Acidobacteriota bacterium
GTCACCTGCACGGATTCGCTGAGCCCGGCCAGCGCCAGCGCCACGTCGAGTTGCGCCGTTTCGGCAATGGCCACCGTGAGACGTTCCCGCCGGATCGACTGGAACCCAACCAGCTCGAAGGTGACGACATACTCGCCGGGCGCCAGGAGCGGCACCAGGTAGTCGCCATTCCCCGACGTCACCGTGGCGCGCACGCCCTGCAGGGCCGGCGATGCGGCGGTGACCGACACGCCCGGAAGGGCGAGCCCGTCGGGGTCGACGACCTTGCCGCGAATGGCGCCGGTCGGGTTCCCTTGCGCGGCTGCGGTTGCGGCGGCGACGAGCACGAGCACCGCGGCGGAAAGACTTCGAGGGACTGGCATCATACGGCGCACCACAGCGGGACCGGCCCGCGCACTTCGGCATTATCTCCCTGAGGGGCGGCCGTGCCACATGCCGTGCAGGCCGACCAGTGGCACCGTGGGGCACGACACGCGTGGTGGGCGTCCTATTGGGCCGTCGGCACTCTCGCCTCTAACTCCTCGAACCAGTTCACCACGATGGCCCGCGAGACGTGGCGGATCGAGCCGCGTCACCGCCACCGGCTCGCCCCCGGCGGCCGCGACGCGGAACAGGGGGCTGTTCGTCCGCTGCGCATACAGGGTCGTGCCGTCCGCGCTGCAGCTGCCACTGCGGGCGATCCCGTTCGCGGCGGCCAGCACCTGCGCCGCACCACCGGCGACGTCGATGCGGAGGGAGCGTGCCGGCCGCAAGAACCCGATCGAGCGGCTGTCGGGGGACCAGAACGGATAGGCCGCGCCCTCCGTGCCCGACAGCGGCCGCGCCTCGGTCTGATAGAGCGGACGCAGCCACAGCCGGGGCGACCCATCGCCTGACGCGACAAAGACGAGGGAGCGGCCGTCGGGCGACAAGGCGAACTGCAGCGGTGCGTCGGTGGCGGGCGTCGTAATGTCCAGACCCAGCTCAGGGGCAGCGTCTGACGCATGTAACGCCGGGCCGGCGCCGCCAGTGCCGCGATCAGCGCCGCTGCGACGACGAAGGCGGCTATCAAGGGCAGTCGTCCGCGTGATGATGCGGTCGTCGTCAGGGTCGCCGGTGACGCAGCCGTCTCGAATGCGCCCTCGAGTGCGAGGCGCACATCGGCTCCAGTCAGGCTCACGCTCGAGGACGCGCGCCAGCGTTTCAGAGATGCCTTCCCCTTCGAACGCGCGTGACCCAGTCAGCATCTCGAACAGGACGACCCCGAAGGCCCACACCTCCGCCCGCCGATCAACCGCCCGTCCCTTCGCCTGGCTCAAGCCGCGACGACGACCGACATCTGCCCGTGCGGCTTCCGCGTGCGCTTCACGCGAATCTCCACGTCGTGCCCAAGCGCCGTCAGGAACTCCATCAGTCGTTCGACCGAGAAGTTCGCGGACCGGTTGCGCATCAGCAGCGACACATGCGGCTGCCTGATGCCCAGAAGCTCACCCGCTTGCACCTGCGTCAGGTCGCGCGCCTTGATGTCGCGGTAGATCTGCAGCGTCAGTCGGGCCTTCAGAAATTCCTGCTCTGGATGGGGCAGGCCGAGGTCGGCGAATACGTTGCCGCTGCTCTTCTCAGCGGCGATCGTCGTGGTCTTCTTGGACATGTCAAGGCTGCCTTTCTCGGTGGACCCCGTCAGCGTGCCACGCTCCCTGCGCGCCGGTAGTGGGGCTATCCGCAAGAGTCTGTGGTGATACGCCGCCAAGGTCGATGCGCTCGAGCTTCTACGGTGCAGGTCGGCGACACGTCCGCGCAGCACACGCATCCCGGGCCGAAGAAGCCCTGAGCGCGGGCGCCTCACGCCCGCGGACGTCGCCGCTTGGCTCGTCGGCGCGCCGGACTGCTGGCGAGCGCCGCGCCCCACTTCGCGAGAAAGTTCGTGAGGAACGCGTGGTGGTCCGCCGCCTCCACGGCCACGGGGGCGAGCGCCATCGCCACGGCCACCGCGACGTGGTAGCCAATCGCGCGCGTCGCCAGCGCGCGTGCGTACGACGGATGCGACGTATTCACCGACACGGTGGACTCGACCAGCCGGGCCACGTCCTGGTCGTCGTCGCGCCGGTCGAATGACAGGCGCAGTCCGAACCGCACGGGCCGGCGTGGGCCTACGGCGCCGGGCAGTGGCGTGTCGTGTCGGATCGGATCATCGGGAGACGGGGGAGGCTGGGCGGGCGGCGGCGCTTCGTGCTCGTCAGCCGCATCGGATGAGGTGTCCGCCGGCGGCGGCGCGCTCCCGGCATCGTCAGGCACCACGCCCGCCGCCGGCAGTGGACGTGCCGGCAACGCATCGACGGCCATGGGCAGCCGTTTCTGCCCGCCCCGGCGCTGCTCGACCAGGGAGGCGAGCAGCGGAAACTCGTCCGACAGCGACTCCAACACTTTCTCGAACTCGCGCAGACCGATCGTCGTCGGTGGCCGGTCCGCGGCCGGGGACCGCAGGTCGCCCCACGTGGCGAGCTGGCGCGTCACCACTTCCTGAAGCGCCTTGCGGTAGGCGAGATAGAGCGCGCCACCCGTGCCCGTGCGTACGAAGTCGGCCTTGTTCAGTGTGAGGGCGGCAGCAAGCGCCGGAATCTCGATGAGGCCGCCCACCACATCGCCGGCGGCCGGCGTCAGGCCCAACCAGTCCCATCCACGCGTGATGACTTTTCCCAACGTGCTGACGGCGATGCCCTGCTCGTCTTCCGGAACGGCCGTCGCACGCCGCACGAGGTAGCCAACGGCCGACGGCTTGCGCTTCCGGGCGAGGCGGATGTCGACCGGCACCACGACACCGTCGCCGTCCGGCCCGCGATCGATCGGCCGGCCGTCGATCGAGAAGACGACGTGGCGACGTCCGTGCTCGGCCAGCAACCGGTCGAACCGGCCGTCGAAGAGCGTGGCGAACTGTCGCCGGAGCGTCAGATCGACATACGTCGGATCCAGGAGCGGCGACAACACGTTGGCCAGCCGCAACTGCACGGCGGTGCCGCGGCCGGTCACGAGGCCCGCCGGCGGCGTCCATTTCCACGGCGCACGATGCTTCGAGGCCAGTCCCCACGTGGTGGCGACGTGCGTGGACCCACGGCGCGTTTCGGTCACGACGTCGCGGCAAGCGAGCAGGCCGAGCTTGATCCCGACGCCCGCAAACCCGATTCCCTGACCCTTGCGTTTCGTGCTGGCCGCGATGTCGTGGTAGCGCGCCAGTTCCCGGCGCAGCATGCCGCTGCCGTTGTCCACGATGGTGAGTGACGCCTGCTGGGAATCGATGGAGAACGAGAGGGAGGACGCACCCGAATCGAGCGCGTTGGCGGTGATCTCGGTGAGGATGGTCTCCTCGATCGGCCCCAGATACGCGTCACGCAGATCCTCGAGGAGGTGGAACAGGTCCACGCGCGTCTCGCCCATGCGCAGTGATTATCCGCTATCGCTCCCCGAACGGTCCTCGGACGCTCATCGCCCGATTCGGCGCCATTGAACCGTCGGCACTTTCGCCTTCAACTCCTCGAACCAGTTCACCACGAGGCGCAGCTGGCGGGGCGCCGCCTGGGTGTCGCCCTTGACCATCAGGAACCGCTGCCCGTCCGGCGACACGTCGTAGAAGCGCATGCCAGGCACGAGAAAACTCACCTCGTAGCGGACCTCGAAGAGCACGCGCGGCCGCGATGTGGAGAAGGCCGGCGCAGCCGTCACATCAACCACCATCATCTTCTCGCCGTGCCGGAAGAACAGCTCGCGACCGCTCGGCGCCCAGACTGGCTCGGTGCCGCCGTCGTTCGAGATTTGTCGCAGCTCTCCCGCGTCCGGAAAGGACTGGACGTAGACCTCCCTGGAACTGTTCTTCGGGGCGGCGGATCCAACTGAGACTGCACGCCGGTTGCACAGCGAAGTGTTCGTGACTCGTGTCGAGGTCGCGGTTGGGTAAGCTCCGCGTACTGTCCGGCCGCGAGGTGTGCGAGATTCTCAAGTCCCAGGGGTTCTCCGCCGTTCGCCAGCGAGGGAGCCACGTCGTCATGCAGAAGAGTCATGCAGAAGCGGTCCGGGAACACCACGACCACCGTCCCCGTGCCCGATCACGCAGAACTCAAGACCGGCGTTCTAGGAGGAGTAGTCCGTCGACGCTACTTCTTCGCCTCGGGATTCCAGTTCAGGATCAGCGTGATCGGCGCGGCGGTGGCGCCCCCCACCGGCTGGTTGATCAGGAACCGGCCGTCGCGTGCGACCGCGTACTGCGCCCGGTTACTCGCCACGGACCCGCCGTTCACGATGCGCGTCGGAAACAGCGCCACCGGCGTGCCGGCCTCGAACGACGGGCCCGCGGCCGTGACCGGCACCGCCATCAGCGTTGCGTCGGGCGCCAGGTAGTAGAGTTCTTTGCCTTCGGCGCGCCAGCGCGGCGCCGCGCCGCCCGCAGTCGACACCTGCCACTTGGCCCCCGCGTCGGGAAACGGCTGCACCACGACCTCGAAGCGCCCAGATTCGTTGGTCTGATACGCCACCCAGCGCCCGTCCGGAGACAACTGCGCGAGCACCTCTTCCGCGGGCGTGTTCGCCACGACGCGCGGCGTGTGGTTTGGGCTGGTCATGTCCAGCGCCCACAGATCGCGGCCAGTCGTGGGGTTGTTCTCGTAGTACACCAGCCACCGGCCGTCCCGCGACCAATCCTGCGCATGCTTCAAGCTGGGCGAGTCCACGAGCCGTTCCTCGGCGCCCGACCCGTTCGACGGCTTCAGATAGAGATTGAAGACGCCGGTTCGGTTCGACGACAATGCGATCCGCCCCCCGTCCGGCGACCAGACGGGATTGACGTCGGGGGTTGCATCGAAGGTCAGGCGCGTCATCCCGCCACGGAGAAGCTCCGGCAGCCAGATGTCGGTATTGCCCCGCACCGTGCGCCTCATCGCCACGCGCCGACCGTCGGGCGACAGTTCGGGATATTGCAGGTCATTCGCGTCTGGCTCGCCGGCCACGCCCACCGCCTTGCCCGTCCGGTCGAACCACGTCAGGTGTCGCGCCGCGCCACCGCCGGCGCGATAGGCGACCTGGCCCGCCCCCGACACGGCGAAGCCCCCGCGGGCATTCGCGTCCACGCCGACGCGGTCGGCCAGCGGGACGGGATCGCCCGTCAATCTCCCCGGGGCCCCGCGGGCGAGGTCCAGCCGGCGGGCCACCAACGTCCCCTGGCTCACGAAGACCACCTGGTCCGGCGGCAGGAACGCGCCCCCAGAGTCCGCGGCCGTCAACCGCGTGGGTGCGCCGCCGTCGAGCGACCCCAGGTAGATCCCCGCCGCCTCTGGCGTGCCCGTCGCGTAGAACAGAGAGTGCCGGCCGTCGGGAAGGAACTGCGGGTGGCGATGGCTCAATTGGCGTGGCGGATCGAGGCGCGTCACCGCCACCGGCTCACCCCCGGCGGCCGCGACGCGCCACAGAGGGCCGGATGATGGCAGAAATAGAATCGTGCCGTCCGGGCTCCAACTGCCGCCGAGGCTGGTCCCCGCCGCGGTGGCCAGCACCTTTGGTGCTCCACCGGCGACGTCGAGGCGGAGGAGCGTGCCGGCCGCAAAGAACCCGAGCGAGCGGCTGTCGGGGGACCAGAACGGAAACGTCCCGCCCTCAGTGCCCGCCAGCGGCCGTGCCTCGGTCTGGTCGAGCGGGCGCAGCCAGAGCCGTGACGGCCCATCGCCCGACGCGACAAAGACGAGGGAGCGGCCGTCGGGCGACAAGGCGAACTGCAGCGGCGCGTCGGTGGCGGGCGTCGTGATCTCGAGGCGCATCTCAGGCGGAGCGGGTGGCGGAGCCTGGCGCAAGTAGCGCAGCGTAGGCATCGCCATGGCGACCATCCCCACGACCGCAACGGCGGATGCGGCCATCCAGGGAAGACGTCCACGTGACGATGCCGTCGTCGGGGTCGCCAGTGACGCGGCCGTCTCGAACGCGCCCTCGAGCGCCAGGCGCGCCTCGCCGATATCGCGCAGGCGCTGACGAGGATCTTTGACGAGGCACCGCGCGACCAGCGTGCGGATGTGCCGAGGCGTCGTGGCCGGCAACGGGCTCAGATCGATCTCGCGCGTCATCACGTGGGCGAGGGTTTCGGGAATCGTCTCGGCGCTGAACAGCCGCTGACCGGTCAGCATCTCGTAGAGGACGACGCCAAACGCCCAGATGTCCGCGCGCCGATCGACCGGCCGCCCCTTCGCCTGCTCCGGCGCCATGTACGCCGCCGTCCCGAGGATCACGCCCACACCGGTCATCTGCGCCGGCGAGGTGATCGTCGGCAAGTTGTCCGCCGTCGCACTCGCGGGACTTGTGTCGAGCGCTTTGGCGAGACCGAAGTCGAGCACCTTCACCGTGCCGTCGTTCCGCACCTTGATGTTCGCGGGTTTCAGATCGCGATGGATGATCCCCTGCTCGTGCGCCGCTTCGAGCGCCTCCGCGATCTGCTTCGCGATCGGCAGCGCCTCGTCGAACGGAATGGCACCGCGGGCAATGCGCTGCGAGAGGTCGTCGCCCTCGACCAGTTCCATCACGAGCGCCAAGGTGCCGCCGGACTTCTCGACGGCATAGATCGCGGCCATGTGGGGATGATTCAGTGACGCGAGCGTCTTCGCTTCGCGCTCGAACCGCACCAGGCGATCGGGATCCGCGGCGAAGGCATCCGGTAGCACCTTGATCGCGACCTGGCGGCTCAGGCTCGTGTCGGTGGCGCGGTAGACCGCACCCATCCCGCCTTCACCGATCTGCGCGGTGATCTGGTAGGCGCCGAGGCGGGTACCGGGGGTGAGGGCCAGCGTGTGCTCCCAG
>JANORI010000096.1:0-1841 GCA_031415235.1 Acidobacteriota bacterium
CTACGACAAGGACGCCGACCTGGCGCCCATCCGCGCCCGCAAGGTCGCGATCATCGGCTACGGCTCGCAGGGCCACGCCCACGCGCTCAACCTGCGCGACAGCGGCGTGGACGTGCGCGTCGGCCTGTACGAAGGCAGCACCTCGGCGGCCAAGGCCAGGGCGGCCGGCCTGCGGACGGCCTCGATCGCCGACGCGGCCAGGGAGGCCGACGTCATCATGATGCTCGTGCCGGACACGGTGCAGGGCGAGATCTACCGCCGCGACATCGAGCCCCACCTGACCGCCGGCAAGATGCTGATGTTCGCGCACGGTTTCAACATCCGGTTTGGCGCCATCACGCCGCCGCCACATGCCGACGTGTCGATGGTGGCGCCGAAGTCACCCGGGCACCGGGTGCGCGAGCTCTACGAAGAGGGCGCCGGCACGCCCGCCCTGTTCGCCGTGCACCAGGACGCGTCTGGCCAGGCGCGCGCGGTCACGTTGTCGTACGCCAAGGCGCTCGGCGTGACGCGCGCCGGCGTGCTCGAGACCACGTTCTCCGAAGAGACCGAAACCGATCTGTTCGGCGAGCAGTCGGTACTCTGCGGCGGGGTCAGCGCGCTCGTGAAGGCGTCGTTCGACACGCTGGTCGAAGCCGGCTACCAGCCGGAGATTGCCTACTTCGAGTGCATGCATGAACTGAAACTCATCGTCGACCTGATGTACCGCGGCGGCCTGAACTACATGCGCTACTCGGTATCGGACACGGCCGAGCACGGCGACTACACGGGCGGGCCCCGCATCGTCACCGATGAAACACGGGCGGAAATGCGGCGCATGCTGGCCGACATCAAGAGCGGCGCGTACGCCAAACTCTGGATGGACGAACACGCGGCGGGCCGGCCCACGTTTACCGCCACGCGCCTGGCCGAACAGCGCCTTCTCATCGAAAAGGTGGGCGCCGAGCTGCGGGCCATGATGCCCTTCCTCGACCCGGTCACGGTCAAGCCCGAAGAACAGCGCCAGCCCGTGTAGCCGGCCGGCCGCTCCTGGGGCGGTTGCCTCTGGAGGCGGTTGCCTCTGGAGGCGGTTGCCTCTGGAGGCGGAACCACTGGGGGTCGAGACGGTTGCTGCGTCTCGACCACCAGACAGGATAGGCTTGTCTCTATATGCTCACTTCGAGACCTGCTCTGTCGACTGCCCCCTTCCGTTCGACCACGCTCGCAGGCGCGCTGGCCCTGGCCGGCCTCGCCGCCGCGTGCGGCTCGAAACCCGGCGCCACGGCCGCACCCTCCGCGACCGCCTGGGCCGTCGTGGACGGTCGCGAGATCAGCGACGACGACGTGGAGAAGGCCTACCGCCGCGTGTCGCAGGGACAGGCGCCGCCGTCGGACGAAGAGGTCCTGAACGCCAAGCTCAACCTGCTCAACGAGCTCATCGTGCAGGACATCCTGCTCGCCAAGGCCAGCGTGCTGAAGCTCGAGGTGAGCGACGCCGAGATTGACACCGCCTTCAACGAGGGCAAGCAGAACATCCCGGATGCGACGTTCCAGCAGGAACTCGCCAAGCGCAACCTCACCGCCGCCGACATGCGCGAGGGCATCCGCCGCGAGTTGCTGTCGCAGAAGGTGATCGAGCGCGAAGTGACGTCGAAGATCACGGTTGCCGACCAGGACCTGACGGCGTTCTTCGAAGCCAACCGCGCTCAGTTCAACCTGGCGGAGACGTCCTACCAGATTGCGCAGATCGTGGTCACGCCCGTGCGCGACACCGACGTGACCAATCGCTCCGGCGACGACGCGACGACACCGCAGATGGCGGCGCAGAAGGCGCAGATGCTCATGGAGAAGCTGAAGGCCGG
>JANORI010000097.1:0-7703 GCA_031415235.1 Acidobacteriota bacterium
GCGCAGCCGCACGGCACGTTCAAGTTCCTGTTCAACAGCATCTACTACGGCACGGCACAGGCCAGCGGCGGCGGCGGCCGGGAGACGATGCAGCAGCCGTAATCACTTGTATTGACAGATGGCTCCGGCCCGCGGCGACAGGCCCCGTACAATTGCCCGTTACAATTGGACACGTTCATCATCCCAGGAGCGACCTCAGACATGACCTACTACGGCGCCAAAGACATGGCCACCGCGTTCAGGACGGTTCGGCAGAACACGATCCAGACCGCGCAGGACATCCCCGATGATCGCTACGACTTCACCCCGGCCGACGGCAGCATGACCGTCGGCGCTATGCTGGCCCACTTGGCCGCCAGCACCAACTTCCATCAGACCCTGCATGGCATCGACAAGCGCACGCAGGTCTCGATGGAGAACTTCGGCGCCTACATGGGGCAGGCGAAGGAGATCGAGTCGTCGCTCACTACCAAGACCGCGATCATCGACGCGCTCTCTACCTACGGTGAGCAGTTTGCGGCCTGGCTCGAGTCGCTCACCGACGAGCAGCTCGGCGAACACGTGAGCTTCCCCGCAGGCTTCGCGCCGCCCAGCAAGTCGCGGTTCGAGATGCTGCTCGGCGCCAAGGAACACGAAATGCACCATCGCGGCCAGCTGATGGTGATCCAGCGCCTGCTCGGCATCACCCCGCACCTCACGCGCAAGCGCCAGGAAGCGATGGCCGCCCGCGCCACCGCTGCCCGCTAGCCCGCAACCCACTCGCTGCCGCGCCGCCGCCCTGGCGGTGCGGCGCGTGCACCGCCCGTGGCGCAGACGCGGGCGCACACATGCGGCCGTAACTGGCGCACTGTACGCGCGCCGGATGGCCGGGACCGCGTGACCACGTCGGCGCGTCCTACCCCTGTGATGCGCGTGCTCGTCACCGGCGCCACTGGCTACGTCGGCGGCCGCCTCGTGACCCAGCTCGTCGCTGCCGGGCACGCGATGCGCTGCATGGCGCGCGATCCGGCGCGACTGCAGGGGCGGCCGTGGGCCGAGCACGTCGAAGTCTCCCGCGGCGACGTGCTCGACGCCGCCTCGCTGCCCGCGGCGCTTGCCGGCATCGATGTCGCCTAGTATCTCGTCCACAGCCTGACCGGCGGTGCCGACTTCCACGAGCGCGATCGCATGGCCGCCGAAGCGTTCGGTCGGGCCGCAGCCACCGCGGGTGTCGCGCGCATCAACTACCTGGGTGGTCTCGGCGACTCGTCGACGCTTTCGCGTGGGCCGTGACAGGCCCCGTTACGGGTCGCTCGGCGGATTCCTGAATGAGGCCGACGTCGACGAAGCGGCGGATGGCGGTGTAGAGCGTGCCGGCTCTGAGCCGCACCTTGCCGTCGGTGCGACGGGCCACCTCTTTGATGATTGCGTAGCCGGGCTTCTCGCCGTCGGCCAGGGCCACGAGCACCTGGAACATGGCGGGCGTAAGGGGCAGATGGGCGGAGGCGTCGAATCAAGCCATGATCGACACACTGTATCGATCATGGACATAGTCGCAAGTGCGAAGCTGACGTGATGGCCGGCCCGGGAGCCGCGGGGGTGGATCCGGCGGAGGCCCTGCGCACGTAGAATCGGCGGGACCGTGCCGGTTCCCGTACGTTCGGGCGATGGAATCAGGTCCACCGGGCGCGCTCTGATCCGACCATGCCGACGCCGAACACGCCGAAGGGCCACCAGTGCTACCACTGCAAGACATGGATCGCCGAAGGCGAGGCGCACGACTGCTGGACCACGACCGAAGCGGCGCTCACCGAGCACCTGTCCGACGATCTGCGCGAGGCCTGGGAGCGATTGCGCGAAAGCGCCGCGGACCTCGGTGCGCAGCGCATCTACGCCTCTGGCACCTGCATCATGTTCGCGCGCGACACGTGCTACGCCTTCGTCCGTCCCAAGAAGAGCCTGCTCGAGCTGTGCATCTTCCTGGGGCGCGAGGTGAAGGCGCCCCAGATCGGCCGCGCCGAGCGGCGGTCCAAGACGAAGGTGGCCCACACCATCCGGATCACCCATCGCGACGAGGTCGAGGCCCCGCTCACCGACTGGCTGGAGGAGGCCTACGGGCTGCAGGATGCCCCGAGCCCACCCGTGGCGAAGAAGAAGGCAAAGCACTTGTAACGGGGCCTGTCACCTTTACGCTCTTTCCGTAGCAGGATCTGCAACATGTCGTCAGGCACGCCCTGACGTTCCGCGATCCGGTGCTGTGGCTGGCGTATCCGATGGGCTACCTCGGCTACTCGCTGGCTCGCGGCGCCGTCGACGGCTGGTATCCCTACTTCTTCATCGACGTCGGTGTGCTGGGCCACACGCGCGCACTCACCAACGCCGCGCTGCTCTCGGTCGCGATGCTGATGGCCGGCTGTGTGCTGGTCGGCGCGGTGAAGGTGCTGCGGCGATCGTGATTCGCGACACCGCCTGTCGCGATCGCAATCGCATGCGCGGTCAAGTTCCGATACGATCGTGTGAATGACGATCGCCCGCTTCTCTCTCGCCTGCTTGTGCTTGGCTTTTTCGATGGCGCAGGCGCCTGCACGCACTCGACCCTCGGCTCCCGCGCCCGCGACGCTGCGTCCCGATCCGCCGATGACGTGCGCCTCGTGTGCGGAGTGGAATGGCCCGCGCCAGCCGTTCAAGCTGTTCGGGAACACCTACTTCGTGGGCACGTCCGGCCTGTCGGCACTACTCATCGTGACCGACCAGGGACTCATCCTGGTGGACGGCGCATTGACGCAGAGCGTGCCGATCATCGACGCCAACATCCGCTCGCTCGGCTTCCAGACCACCGACGTGAAGTTCATTCTCACGTCGCACGCGCACTACGACCATTCCGGCGGCTTGCACGCGCTCGAGCGCTACACACGTGCCACAGTGCTGGCGAGCGCCGAGTCGGCCCGCGCGTTCGCCCTCGGCCGTCCCGTGCCCCAGGATCCGCAGGTCGAGGCCGATGACTCGCAGAACTTCCCCAAGGTGGAGAATGTCCGCGTCGTGAAGCACAACGAAGGCGTGCGCCTCGGGAACACGACAGTGACGCCGCACTACGTGCCTGGTCACACACCGGGCGCCACCAGCTGGACGTGGCAGTCGTGCGAAGGCGCGCAGTGCCTGAACATCGTCTACGGCGACAGCCTCACGGCGATCTCGAACAGCACATTCAGGTTCACCGGTAGTGCCACGGAGCCGAACATCGTGGAGAGCTTCCGCACGTCGATCGATAGAGTGGCGGCGCTGCCGTGCGACATCCTCGTCACCACGCATCCGCAGTCATCCAACTTCGACACGAAGCTCGAGGAGCGCGCCGACAAGAAGCTGGCGCCGGGCGCACCCGGGGATCCGTTCGTGGCGCCGGGCGAGTGCAAGGCGCTGGCGGAGCGATCGATGAAGCAGCTCGACGAACGGGTCGCCGCCGAGCGGAAGAAGTAAGCCGTGCCGGCGCTCGGCCCTGTGGTGCTCGGCGCGATTGCCGTCTTCGCACTGGTGCTCGTGTCGCTCGTAGTGCAGGGGCGCCGGGCCGCGCGTGCACGAGCGTCACAGCGCGGGGACCTCGGGCTCATGCGCGTGGCGATCCCGGATCCGGTGCTGACCGCCGCGATCCTGTCGGCGTTCCCCGCCGACGGCACCACGCGTGAGTACACACTGGCTGGGCTGGAGCGCGTCACAGCCGGCCAACCGGGCACCTGGTATGTCGCGATGGTGAAGGCATCATCGCCCGGCGGGGGCGGTGCCGACCCGCGTCCGGCGATGCGGGTGCTGCTGGTGATCGACGGGCTGGCATCGCCAGGCGCGTCCGGCGAGCCGACGACCATCGCGGACACTGACAGTCTCTGGACGAGCCGATGGGCGTCGGGGCTGCTGCTCGTGGAAGGCGCGGCCAACGCGGGGGACGCGGTGCGAGACGTCGAGCGCATGAAAGAGGCCGGAGCCAAGGCGGTTGCCGCCGTGTCAGCGCACTAACTGCCACGACCGCAGATTCTGCAGCGCCCCCAAGGGAGCGGTGACAGGTCCCGTTACAAACCGTTACAAATGGGCCAGCTCCACGAAACGGCAGAGGGCGTTTGCCAGGTGCATCTGCCTGGGCGTGTGGCAGTCCGGCTGCAGCAACAGCGGGCTCGCCACCACGAACGCCGCGCAGCGAGCTCGCGACGTCGCCACGTTCAGGCGATTCAGGCTGTAGAGGAACTCCATCCCGCGCGGCGCGTCGTCGGGACTGGACGTTGCCATCGCGTAGATGACCACCGGCGCCTCCTGCCCCTGGAACTTGTCCACCGTGCCCACGCGCACGCCGCGCGGCGACAACCGGTCCGACAGCCGATTCACGTGCGCGTTGTAGGGCGCCACTACCAGCACGTCGCGCGGCTCGAGTGGACGCGACACCCCAGCGCCATCGACCCATTGCACACCCGGCGCGAGCAGACGATCGACCAGTGCCGCCACCGCGTCGATCTCCTCCGCCGACCAGTTCTGATTGCCGGCATGCGCCACTGGCTGCCACCACAGCCCGGCGCCGTCGAACGCGCCAGTGCTTGACAGCACCTGCTGCTGCAGTGCTGCGCGCGCCTCCAGCTTGCCCTCGTAGAACAGCTCGGACGTGAACGCGCACACGGCCGGCGCGAGCCGCCATGTCACGGGCAGGAACAACCCGACACCCGCCGGCATCGTGGCCGCGCCGCCCAGCACATGCTCGAGCGCGGAGATGTCGATGCCATCGGGATGACTGCCCTTTTGCGGCTGCTCGAGCTGCTGCGGATCGCCAAGCAGCACCAGGCTCGCCGCGGCGGGTGACACCGCCAGTGCGTTGGCCAGCGACATCTGACCTGCTTCATCCACGAACAGCACGTCCACCGACGACGCGAACTCCTCGCGTGCCCACAGCCAGGCGGTGCCGCCCAGCACCTGCACCTCGCTGCCGTGCAGCGCCGCATGGGCGCTGTCGTTGTCATCGAACGCGCGCACCGCGCGCGCGTCGTCGCCGTCGCCGTCGTCCTCGCCGCCACGATGTCCGAGCCGCACCACCTCGCCAGCCTCGTCGGCCTGCGCACGCACCGCGTCGAGCAGGTTGCGAATCACCTTGTGGCTCACCGCCACGACGCCAACCTTCTGGCCCTCGGCGACGAGCGCGCGAATCATCTGCGCGCCCACGTACGTCTTCCCAGACCCCGGCGGCCCCTGTAGCGGCAGCGTGGAGTGGTCGAGATTCCCGGCGAGCCGAACCGCAAGCTGCACGGGCGACTCGCCGTCCAGGGCCTCGAGCGATCCCGTGCGCAAGCGCGGCGGCCGGCGCCACAGCAAATCCAGCCCGCAGGCGGCAGAGTTCGCGCGCGACAGCTCGTCGCCAGCGTCGCTGGAACGCAGTACTTCGTCGCACAGGCGCAGCAGCGACTTCTGCATCGCGTCGGTGGACACGACGTCGGCCTGGAACACCGCGGCAGGATGCAGGTCGGCCATGCTCTTGCCCTTCTTCACCTCGATGGTGCGGGCCATGCGGTCGTGCGCCTCGATCTCTCCCCACGCCGTGGGACCAGAGGTGAGCAGCTTGCCGGAGCGGATCTCCACATCCTGCGCGGGATAGCTGTAGCGGTCGACCACGGACCCGGTCGGCTTCCCGGTGGTCTTGTGCAACACATCGCGGACGCGCGTCCGATACTCCAGCCCCGCAATCGCCTGACGCTCGTCGAGCAGCTCCTCGTCGGTGAGGTCGTTCAGGCGATACCGCTCCCAGTACTGCGCCTTGTCTTCGCGCCGATGCCAGCCGACCAGATGCGCGAGCAGCCAGCGCGGATGCGCGGGATGCGCCGCTTCGCTCGCCTCGGCCGGCAGCCCCGACAGCAGCGCGTCACGCGCCGCCTCCTGCAGTCGCTCGAGCTCGCCCACGATCTTCGGCGGCTCCGGCGCCTTCGCCTCTGGCCGCGGCACAGGATTGCCCGCGGACTCGACACCCGCGCGCAGCATCTCGAGCCAGTCCCGCAACGCCTCGGTGGAACGACAGTCGTCGCGGTTGTAGCCCCGCACTGCGTCGCGCGCCTCATCCGGGATCGTGCCTGGCGCGCCGGCCTCCAGCGCCAGTTCGATCGCCCGCAGACGCGCGCTGGCATCGACCAGCGGCACATCGCGCGTGAACCCATAGAACTGCTCGAGCTGCTTGATCGAGTAGCTCTCCACGCCCGCCCGCAGCGCCTGGCGCACCACCGCGTAGAGATCGATCAGGCACTCGCCGCGCAGCAGGCGGTCCAGTGCGTCCGCGCGCGTGGCGTGTCGCCCCATCAGCCGCTTGAACGTGGATGCCTCGTAGTGCCCGAAGTGATACACGTGCATCCCGGGATTGGCACTCCACGCAGCGCCGATCAGATCCATCACGGCTTCGAAGGCCGTCTGCTCCTCCGCGTCCGAATGCGCCCACCAGGCGTGATACGCGCCGGTGGTCCAGAGTCCGAACAGGTACTCGCGTCCGCCCTCGCGTGCGAAACGCGCGCCCTCGAGATCCAGGAAGATGTCGCCCTTCGACGGCTCGGGCAATCGAGCCAGGCCCATGCCGAGCTGCGGCGGCAGCAGTTCGTGCACTGGCTGTTGCGCCGTGCGCTGCTGATGTTGCACGCGTGCCTGATCACGCAGCCGCTCGTAGCTCTCGCGCGATCCGCGTGAGGGCGTAAATGGCAGCGGCTCCGCCATCTCCGCCGCCGCGGTGAGCGTGCTCACGCCCTGCCCCACGAGCTCGGCGCGATGCGCCCGCGCGCTACCGGCGATGAACGACAGGTGGTCGTCGGCGCGCCGTCGGCCAGTGCAGCGCACGAACCAGCGGCACACCTCGCACTGCTCCACCGGCTCGGGATAGTGGGCGCCCGTGACCGTCGCATGTCCGTCAGCCAGTGTGCCGATCAGCTGCGCTCTCACGCGGCGATAGAACGCGGTGTAGTCGGCCAGGCGGTAGTGATGGACGAGAAACGGTGTGGCGGTGGATGGCACGGACATCGACGGCGCGGGCGTGGCGGTCGAGGCCGCCGATGCGAGCGCTGGCGCCGGCGCGGACGTGACCATGCGCGACAGTTCCGACGCAAGGGCCGGCGCCACCACATGACACCGCTCCGGCCACACGCCCTGCATGCCCGCGAGCAACTCCGAGTAGGCCACGAGCTGCAGCGTGGTGCCACCGCGCGTGTCGCGCGCGAGCTTGGTGTCGTGCACCTCGTAGCTCCACGCTCCGAGCGCACTCGGCGTCTCCACGCGCCGCAGGATGTCGGCGTAGCCTCGCCAGCCGCCATCCGCAAGCAGCGCCTGATAGATCACCGGCACGCCTTGCTGCATGGCCGCGCGCGTGAGCGCCAGCGCGACGGGGTCGGAGCGCGCGGCGGCATCGGGGCCGGCGCTCAGATCCACCACGGCGAGTCCCTGCCCGCGCAGCCACTCCACGTAGTGCTGCTCGTGCGCGAGTCCGCGCGCGCGCAAGGCCTCGCCCATGGCATCGCGCCAGTCGGGCTTCTCGAGATCGCCGTGCGCCACGGCCAGATCGAGGCCCGTGCGATGACGGCAGCCGAGGAACGCGGAGAGATCGGTCGGCGAGAGAACGAGCGTGCCGGAGCGCAGGAACATCGCGCCGCGCGCCTAGAAGGTGGCCAGCGCGTTCACCGGGAATCCCGTGCCACCGGCCACTGGCACCGGCGCCACGGTGAGCAGGAACT
>JANORI010000098.1:0-6436 GCA_031415235.1 Acidobacteriota bacterium
GTTGTTGTCGGGCTGCTGCGCGGTGAGCGTGCTGCCGGCGGTTTGCGTGTGGAAGCGCAGCTGCAAGGCGCGCGGGTGGGTGGCGCCGAAGCGATCGCGCATCAGGCGCGCCCACAGCCGGCGGGCCGCGCGGAACTTGGCCACCTCTTCCAGGAAGTCGTTGTGCGCGTTGAAGAAGAACGACAACCGCTGGCCAAAGGCGTTCACGTCCAGGCCCGCCTCGACCGCGGCACTCACGTAGGCGATGGCATTGGCAAACGTGAAGGCCACCTCTTGTACGGCCGTGGAGCCGGCTTCGCGAATGTGATACCCGCTGATGGAGATGGTGTTCCACTGCGGCACCTCGCGCTCGCAGTAGGCGAAGATGTCGGTCACGATGCGGAGCGACGCGCCCGGCGGATAGATGTAGGTGCCGCGCGCGATGTACTCCTTCAGAATGTCATTCTGGATGGTGCCAGAGAGCGCCGCCGGGCTCACGCCCTGACGCCTGGCTACCGCCACGTACAGGGCCAGCAGCACGATGGCGGTGGCGTTGATCGTCATCGATGTGGATACGGTGCCGAGCGGAATGCCGTCAAAGAGCGCGCTCATGTCGTCCAGGGAGTCGATGGCGACGCCCACCTTGCCGACCTCCCCCTCGGCCAGGGCGTGGTCGGAGTCGTAGCCAATCTGGGTAGGCAGGTCGAACGCCACGCTCAGGCCGCTCACGCCCTGCCCAAGCAGGTAGCGGTAGCGCGCATTGGATTCTTCGGCCGTGCCGAAGCCGGCGTACTGGCGCATCGTCCACAGCCGCCCGCGATACATCGTCGGCTGGATGCCGCGGGTGTAGGGAAATGCGCCAGGAAACCCAAGACCCTCGCGTTCGTTCCACGCGCCGACGTCCGAGGGAACACGGTAGTAGCGCGTCGGGTCACCAGCCATGCCGGACAGCATTGTAGCGAGCCAACGACTCCTGCCGCACGTCGCCCCAGTCTTGCTTGCACAAAATTGCACCCCGCCCGTAGAATGGGCGCGTTCGCGACCGGGATCCTGGCCCGCGCAGGTGGGGCCCCCTTGCAAGGAGGCAAGTGCATGGATGACGTCCAGAACCGCTTGGCCCGGGCACTGGCCGATGCAATCGCGGCCGCGGTGGAGCACAGCACCGACGTCGAGGCGTGCCGCGAGCGCTCGCGCGAGGCCGGCTACCACCTGAAGGTCACCCTCGAGGCCACCGTCGGATTCGCGACCCTGCCCGGGCACGTGTTCCCAGAGGGTGCGGCCGAGGCTGCCGACGAGCCGCACATTCCCGAGGAGCCGCAGGCCTTCGAAGTCAGCGTGAACGACCGGCGCTTCCTGCGGTCGTTGCGCATCTGCGCCGACGAAGTACGCGTGGAGGAAGCGAACTAGCCCTTGGCGCCTTGCTTTGCCACCGCCTCGGCGGCCTTCTTCGCGTCGCCGGCGTCGCCCAGATAGAAGCTCCGGATCGGCGTGAGGTCGGCGTCGAGTTCGTAGACGAGCGGGATGCCTGTGGGGATGTTCAGTTCCACGATGTCGTCGTCGCTGATGCCGTCGAGATACTTCACGAGCGCGCGCAGGCTGTTGCCGTGCGCGGCGATCACCACTCGCTGGCCGCTGCGAATCGTCGGCGCGATCGTCTCGTGCCAGTAGGGCAGGAATCGATCGACGGTGTCTTTCAAGCACTCGCTGCGCGGCAGGTCCGCCGGCGCCAGCGACGCGTAGCGGCGGTCCCTGGCCGGGTGCTGGGGGTCGTCCAGGGCGAGCGGCGGCGGCGGGATGTCGTAGCTGCGACGCCAGACCTTCACTTGCCCTTCGCCATGCACGGCCGCGGTTTCCGCCTTGTTCAGGCCCTGCAGCGCGCCGTAGTGCCGTTCGTTCAGCCGCCACGACCGCTGCACCGGCAGCCAGAGCAGGTCGAGTTCGTCCTGCACGATCCAGAGCGTGCGGATCGCGCGTTTGAGCAGCGACGAGAACGCCACGTCGAACGTGTAGCCGCCGTCCCTGAGCAAGCGGCCCGCCTCATGGGCTTCGTGCACGCCCTTGTCGCTGAGGTCGACGTCCACCCAGCCCGTGAAGCGGTTCTCCTTGTTCCAGATGGATTCGCCGTGTCGTAGCAAAATAACGGTATGCATGGCTACTTCAGCTGGGCAATGGCGGTCCGGCCGGCGTAGACGGCCCCGTCGCCCAGGGCCTCTTCGATGCGGAGCAGTTGGTTGTACTTGGCGACGCGGTCGCTGCGTGACGCCGAGCCGGTCTTGATCTGGCCGGCCGACGTGCCTACGGCGAGGTCCGCGATCGTGGAATCTTCCGTTTCACCCGAGCGGTGCGAGATCACGCTGCGGTAGCCCGCGCCCGATGCCATGGCGATGGCGTCGAGCGTCTCGCTCACCGTGCCGATCTGGTTCAGCTTCACAAGCAGCGCGTTGGCCACGCCTTCTTCGATACCGCGTTCCAGGATCTGCGGATTCGTGACGAACACATCGTCGCCAACGATCTGCACCGTCGTGCCCAGCGCCTGCGTCAGCAGCTTCCAGCCCCGCCAGTCGCCCTCGGCGCAGCCATCCTCAATCGAGAGAATCGGGTACTGGCGGCACCAGTCCACGTAGAGCGCGACCATGCCGTCGGAATCACGCGCGGGTTCGCCCGATTTCTTGAAGTCGTACTGCCCTTCGGCGTTACCGAACTCGCTGGCGGCCGCATCGAGGGCGATGAAGACGTTGTCGCCGGCCTTGAAGCCGGCCCTGCCAATCGCTTCCATGACGACGTCGAGCGCGTCCTTGTTGCTCTTCAGGCTGGGCGCGAACCCGCCCTCGTCGCCGACGCCGGTGGCCAGGCCACGCGCCTTCAGAATCGACCGCAGGGCGTGGAAGATCTCGGCCCCAGCCCGAAGGGCCTCGCGAAACGACGGAAAGCCCACCGGCATCACCATGAATTCCTGGAAGTCCACGTTGGTGTCGGCGTGCGCGCCGCCGTTCAGGATGTTCATCATCGGCACCGGCAGCCGGTAGCCGCCGGTGGCGCCGGCCAGCGTGGCAATGTGCGCATAGAGCGGCACGCCCGTGTGGTCGGCTCCGGCCTTGAGCGCGGCCATCGACACACCGAGCAGGGCATTGGCGCCGAGTCTGCCCTTCGTGGCCGTGCCGTCGAGGGCAATGAGTGCGTCGTCAAGGCTCCGCTGCTGCCATTCGCGGTTCACGAGGGCGGCGCGAATCTCGCCGTTCACGTGGCCGACGGCTTTCGTGACGCCTTTGCCGAGGAAACGTGTCGTGTCGCCGTCGCGCAGCTCGAGCGCTTCGCGCTCTCCGGTCGACGCGCCCGACGGCACCGCCGCGCGGCCGCGCTCGCCGCTGGCGAGAAAGAGGTCTACTTCAACGGTGGGATTGCCGCGCGAATCGAGGATCTCGCGTCCGCGGATGTCGACGATGTGCACAGTGGCGCTCCTGGCAGGGGCCCCGGCGGCCCGCATGATCTTCGCCGGTCAAGTATCGCAGGAAAGCCGCACGCCGAAACCGCCCCGGCGCTCTGCCGTGCGCGCGCCGCATGCAATCACGCGTGACCGTGCGCACTGCCGTGGCTATGTGCCGTCCACGCCGCGTTCGAGCGCCAGCGCGTCGGCGCCGATCGGCGGCACGAGTGGCTCGTCATCGACCGTAACCACGACGATGCCGCGCTCGGTCACCGTGTGCCGGGCGCGGTCGGCGTCCTCGTCGTAGCCGATGACGGCGCCGCGCGGCACCAGCACGTCGCGGTCGATGATGGCGTTGCGGATGCGGGCGTGCCGGCCCACCTGCACCCCCGGCATCAGGATGGAGTCGTCGACCGTGGCGAAACTGTGGACGCGCACGTTCGGGCAGAGGATGCTGCCCTTCACGCGACTGCCAGAGACGATGCAGCCTGGCGAGATCACCGAGTCGAGCGCCGTGCCCGTGCGTCCGGCGTCGGCGAACACGAACTTGGCGGGCGGCGCCTGCGGCTGGTGCGTGCGCATCGGCCACTCGGGGTCGTAGAGATTGAACTCGGGATTGACGTGGCACAGGTCCATGTTGGCCTCGTAATACGCGTCGAGGGTGCCGATGTCCCGCCAGTACTTCGCGCCCTTCTTGTTCTCGTCGTAGAAGGCGTACGCAAAGACCTGGCCCGACAAGATGAGGGCCGGAATGATGTTCTTGCCGAAGTCATGATGACTGGCCGGGTCGGCGGCGTCGCGCTCGAGCGCCGACGACAGCACATCCATGTTGAACACGTAGATCCCCATCGATGCCAGCGTCAGGTGCGGCTGGCCGGGCAGCGGCGCGGGCGACCTGGGCTTCTCGTTGAACCCCACGACCTTGCTGTCGGCATCGACGGCGACGATGCCGAAGCGGTCGCCATCCTCGATCGGCACCTCGATGGTGGCCAGCGTCACCGCCGCGCCCGACTCTTCATGCGCGCGCAGCATGCGCCGGTAGTCCATCTTGTAGACGTGGTCACCGGCCAGCACCACCACGTGCCGCGGGGCCTCGCGTTCGATCGAGTACAGGTTCTGGTAGACCGCGTCGGCGGTGCCGAGGTACCAGTGCTCGCCCACGCGCTTTTGCGGCGGCAGAATCTCGATGAACTCGCCCAGTTCTTCCGACACGATGCTCCACCCCATGCGGATGTGCCGATTGAGCGAGAGGGATTTGTATTGAGTAGCGATGAAGATGCGGCGCAGGCCTGAATTCAAGGAGTTCGACAGCACGAAGTCGATGATTCGGTAGGGGCCGCCGAAGTACACCGCCGGTTTGGCCCGCTCGCGGGTGAGCGGCGTCAGGCGTTCGCCCGCGCCACCGGCGAGCACAATCACGAGCGTGTCGTCCCGGACCATGACGGCCTCCCTCGGCAGATCTGCGGCAGCTCGTCTCCGGGAGCCGCAGGGCAGCGACACCACCCAACGTCCACCGGCCAGCGGCACCCGCGAATCTATCACGGCGAATGGCCCGCGGGGCGACGGCGCAAACCCCATTCCAGCAGCAAGTTAGGGTCGTTGACAGGCCGGAATTCAGTCAATATCATTGCAGACTCAACGGAATGGTGTCCTTTTCTCTGGAGTGATTCATGAAGTTCAAGGTCCGTGGTCTCGCGCTGGCGATGGCTGCCGTCCTCGTGGCCAGTCTGCCTTCCGCGGCACTGGCGCAGAAGGACGACAAGAAGCGAAGCAAACAGGAAAAGGAAGAAATCGAAACGATCGTCAAGGCCGTCGATGCCGCCATGGCCGGACAGCCCGCGCCGTCCGACGTGCAGATGAAGATCGAACCGGTCTTCTTGAAGTCCCAGGAAGCGCGCGTCTTCGTGCCTTTCACGATCGAGCTCACCGGTCTGCCCCAGAAGGACGCCGCGCTCTACATTCGCGTCGTCGATCCTAGCGTGGTGGTGGATCCGAAGAAGAAGGTCGAGTACCCCTGGGACGACGTGCACTTCGTTCCAGCGGCGCAACTTGTCGGCACGCCTGCCCGTTTGAATCGCGTGTTCATGGCCAAGCCCGGCACCTACGACATCTACATCGTGGCCAAGGAGCGGATGCCCGAGAAGGCGCCGAAGAACACCGTAGTCAAGGCGGGGCTGTTCAAGAGCAGCGTCACCGTGCCGGACCTGAGCACGGAGTTCACCACGAGCTCGATCCTCGTGGCTGACAAGGTGAACATGCTCACCACGCCGCTCACGATGGACGAGGCCCGCGAACGCCCGTTCTCGTTCGGCCTGCAGGAGCTCGAACCGGCCGCCGACACCAATTTCACGAAGGCCGAAGAGCTGTCGATTTTCTTCCAGGTCTACAACCCCGGCCTGAACGCCAATGGCAAGCCCGACCTCACGATGGAGTACAGTTTCTTGCGGGTCGAGGGCGGCGAAGCGAAATTCTTCAACAAGACCAACCCTCAGGCCATCAACGAGAGCAACCTGCCGCCGCAGTTCGATCCCGCCAAGTTCCCCGTGCCCGGCGGCATCACCGTACCGCTCAAGAGCTTTCCCGAGGGCGAGTTCAAGCTGGAAATCAAGATCACCGACAAGACGTCGAGCAAGGTGTTGACGCGCAACGTGCCCTTCAGTGTGAAGGGATAGCGCGCGGTTCGAAAGCCCGCTTCGCGTTGCGCCGCGCGAAGCGGGCCGAGTAGTGTCTGGAGCTCCCCATGATCGCCACCCGCGTCTGGCTCCTTTCGGCGGCCGTTGTCGGCTTGGCTCCTCCCGGAGTCCACATCGCGCAAGCGCAGGCTCTGCCTGCGGATACGCCCGACGCGAAGGTCGTGCGCGTGGCGGAGGTGGCGGTGGGGTCGATTTACGGCGCGGTTCTAGAAGAAGCAGGCACGCCCGTCGAGGGGGTGGTGGTGTCGGCGCTTGGTGGGACCACGGCATTTGCCGTGACCGATGCCGCCGGGCAGTATCGTCTGACCGAGTTGCCGCCTGGACCCTACGTGGTGCGGGC
>JANORI010000099.1:0-4693 GCA_031415235.1 Acidobacteriota bacterium
CCTCGGGCTGCGTGATGCGCAGGAAGGCGAAGAGCTGCGGCACGTCGAGCGCGTGTGCACGGTCGAACTCACGAGCCACGCCCGCCACGTAGCCGGTGCCTCCGTACGGCGCCGACCGTTCACGGACGACATCTGCGGCACCCGGGAGGCCGTCCTCGCCGGTCATCTGCCGCATGATCAGCGTTTCGAGGCCTTTTTCGGTGGTGTCGGTCGTCATGGGCCTTGGTCACCCGCGCCTTTGCTAAACCCTTTGCTAATCGTCTGCATTCGGAGGTTCTGTAGCAAAGCGCTAAACATCTGACTGTACGAGAGTTGCGGCGACGCGGCTGATCCTAAGTCCGGCTTTTCTAGCGCTTAGTGTTAGCTAGCTTCTGGGGGACCAGTCCCGAGGTTCCACCGGGGACGCGACCGCGTGCCGTCATTGACGAGCCGGCCCGAGCGGCGGAGCTCCTGCAGCAGGTTGTGGACCTTGCGCCGCTTTTGCTCGGGCCCAAGGCGGTCGGGCAGCTTCGAGACCAACGCGTCATTCACTTCGCTCCGGCCCACCGGCCCATGCTCGCGCACGAGCGCCACGATGAGGTCCAGGTAGTAACGCTGGTCGAGGCCGCGCTCGCGGATGTGCCGGCCCGCGTCGCCAGCCGCCCTGGCGATGGCCCCCGCGACCATCAGATTCGGATAGCGACCCTCGACCAGGCCGGCGGACTTCAGGCGGCGGTGGTCGTCTCGGCCGATGCGCTGCCCCTTCTGCAGGCGGTCGAGGAGCATGACCTGCCCCAGGTCCAAATCCGTCCGCTCCATCAGGAGCCGGGTGTAGCGCTCGTCGACGATTCGGCCCGTGATGCCCACGGCGACCTGCCCCACGACGGTCAGGTCATAGTCGGGCAGCGGGAACGAGCGCCGCCGCTGCGTCTCGAACATGCGCTTGATCCCGCCGCCCTGGGTGTCGATCAGGTTCAACTCGACCATCGCGTCGGCCAGGAAGGGGTTGCGGTAGAGCGCCTGCGGCGCATCCTGCCGGATCACCGTCTCCACGTCGCCCGGCAAGAAGTCGCCCACGTTGGTCAGGAGCACTCGGTCGGGGAACTCGACCACGACGATGCGCCCATGCCGGCGGTAGTCCTGGTGCGCGATGGCGTTGTGCAGGCCCTCGCGGATCACCCACGGGTCATACTGAGTGAATTCCTGAGGGAAGAGCGTCCCGCTCGGCAACGCGCGCACGATAAGGTTGCGGATCCGCTGCAAGAGACGATCACCGGCGAGCAGGAACGGCGGCCCGATGTGCTCGTAGTCCAGTTCGCGGTTGTCCGCGTCTTTCAGAATCCACGAGATCTTGGCGACCGCCGGGGTCAGCAGGGTGGTCGACTCGCCGCGGCCGAGCAGCAGCAGCGCGGTATTCGTCACGGCGCCTTGTTTCAGGACCCTGGCCTTGTTCAGAAAGGTGAGGTCATCCCACGCGGCCACCTCGCTGGCCTGCGCCGGGTGCTTGACGACGAACTGCTCGCGCGCCTTGGCCACGGCGTGCGGATCAAGGTCGGCCATGCTGGCGCGCTCGCAGGTTTCTGCCGACCAGTCTGTGCCGCGCGTCCACAGCGCACGTGCCTTCTCCGGCTGCTTGGCCAGTTCGGTTTTGCTGGCACCCACGCGCACCCAGGCAGTTCCGTAGAAGCTCACGGGTTGATCCCGCGCCGGGCCGACCTCGAACAGCACCATGCGGCCGTCCGGGTGCTCGACGATGCGCGTGTCGATTCCCGTATTCGGGAGTAGTCCCGCGCCTAGCCACGGAAGCAGGTCCTGATTCCCCTTGCCCTTGATGGCGTATGGATCGAAGTGCGTACCGACAACGTCGTGGGTGTCGTTGTCGATGCCGAACACCAGGTAGCCCCGTGCCTGGCTCGCAAGACACGCAGCATTGGCGAGCGCGGACAGATACTCACCGAGCGTCTGCGGGTCGCAGTGGTTGCGTTTGAACTCGAACCACTCCGTCTCCGTCGGCAGAGCACGCAGGCGATCGATGAGCGCGATGCGGTCGTCGTCGCTCATGCTTCGGGTTCCTCGTCGTCGGCTTCCGATTCGACGCTCGGATCGGTGTCGTCCTCGGCGGTGTCCGGTGCGGCTTCGTCTGGCAGACGCGCCCCCGCCTCGCGCACATCGAGCTTGCCGGTCACCACGTCGGCGACGAGACGGGTGCGGTATTCGCGAAGGAGTTCAATCTCGCGTTCAAGGCGAGAGACGCCAATCTCAAGGCCTGCTGTCGCATTCCTTACCTCGCCGACGATTCCGGTCTGTTCCTCCACGGGTGGCTGGAGAATCCACATCCGCTTGAGATGAGTGGGACCGAAGTGTTCGATGCCGACTCCAGATTTCGCCATCGAGATCTGCTCCGCAAATGGCCGCGCGGACATGAACAGGCGCAGATACTCCATGTCGATGGCGCGAGACTTTGGCCAGAGCCGAATGATGCCGGTGTATGGAATCGCACCGACAACCTCCGTGCTTGCGCGGCGAACAGCACCGGTGCTTCCACTAGCGCTCAGGAGGTAGTCCCCAGGCTTGACCTCGAAGTGAGACCATCTGTCGCGCACCTTTGCCGGTGAGAGGTAGTTGCAGCCTGCCAATGTCGCCTCGGTTCCAGCAAGACAAGATATCCGCAAGAGCGGCACACCTGCCTCGCGAAAATCCGAAAGCATGATTCCTGGCCCCTCCTGGAATCCGACACTCGTCTTGAACCTCCGCACCTCCCAATGCTGCGGAATGTCGCCGAGCCAGGGGATGCCCGAGGGCTTGAGGGGGACGGAGGGATCGAGGCCGCGCGTAACGGCACGGTGGATGATCGCCTGCTTCTGCTCGTTGAGCAGCGCGATCACCTTCCGCTTCGCCCGGATCGCCCGCTCCAGCCGCCCGTTCGCCCAGTCCAGAAACCGCACAATCGACTCTTGCTCCCCGAGTGGCGGACAGACCAGGGGGACGCAGAGGAACTGCTCTGCGTAGAGCCGTAGCCGTGAGCTGTTCACACCCGTGGAGCGACGGAAGTACTCGGCTGCGTAGTGTGGTGTTCGCAGCAGTTGATGCGCAAATCGAGGCAGCAGGCGGTCCGCTGCCAACGGACGGTAGACGCCATAGGCGGGACTAACGATGCCAGCGTGATGCGTGACTCCGAGCGCGGCCATCCATGCCCACAGCGTGTTGATGACAACGTCATTAGGTCGGCACCGTTTGTGCCCAACGTTGGACTTCGCGAGGAACATCGAGATCGTCTTTTCGCTGCGTGGCGTCACGCCCGTGAGGTGAGAAACCGACAACAGCACTTCTTTCCCGGTCTGCGACCGCTCGTCGATCTCAAGGAAAAAGTACTTCGCGCGTCTGGCCTCCCAATGAATGGGAAGGTGGCCAAGCCACGGCAGCCGAGAATCCCTGTATTGGGGATACGGCTTGAGGCCTGCGATCATGCCTGTCCCTCTGAGCCTGGGAGCCGCCTGGCCGCCTGCTCCCGCGCGTGTTCGATGGCCTGGTGCAGCCGGGCGCGGAGCAGCGGCAACGGCGGCAGCTCCGTGAGGTACTCGCTCACGCGGATGGACTTGGCGTCGAGCTGAAACAGCTCCACCTGCTCGGCATCGGCGGAGGCGCACAGGATGAGTCCGATCTGGGCTTCCTCGCCGGGAGCGCGCTCGTGTTTGTCCAGCCAGCGCAGGTACAGCTCCATCTGGCCCACATGGGCGGGCTGAAAAGACTCCAGTTTCAATTCGACGGCAATCAGCCGGCGCAGGTGGCGGTGGAAGAAAAGCAGGTCGAGATGGAAATCGTCCTTGCCAACGCTCATGCGCTTCTGGCGCGCGACGAACGTGAAGCCCGAGCCCAGCTCCAGCAACACGCCTTCGATCTCACGCAGGATGGCGGTCTCGAAGTCACGCTCGCTGTAGGCGCCCTTCAGGCCGAGCAGATCGAGCAGATAGGGGTCGCGGAACACGAGGTCCGGGCTCATCTGCCCGTCGCGTAGTCTGCCGATCTCTGCCGAAATCACGGCTTGTGGCTTCCTCGACAGCGCCGTGCGCTGGAACAACATTCCGCCGATCTTCTGTCGCAGCGTCCGCACGTCCCAGCGCTCGATGCGGCACATCTCTGCGTAGAAGTCTCGGGCCAGTGGGTCCTTGATTGGCAGCAGCGCATGAACATGCGACCAGCTCAATTGTTGTGACAGCGTCACAACAATTGCCTCGTCGGGGAAGAGCTGCGCAAACTGGACCATGCGCGTAACTTCGGGATGACTGAAACCGCGCCCGTACGCCGAGGTCAATTCTCGTGACACCGTCACAAGAATCTGTTTTCCATACGCGGCCCGGCCCCCTTGGAGAGTCTCACGCAGAATGCGTCGTCCCAGATGCCAACAGAGCAACGTCTGGGTGGAATAGGCGACCGTCGCAATCCGCTGGCGGGCGGACTCGATGAGCCGGCGCAAGTCTGAGAGGAGGTCCACCGCATCGACGACGTCGGGCGTTGTCGTTTTTGCAGCCTTCTTCTTCATCCCTTGCCCCGTACTTTCAGCAAGCCGTCCAACAGCCCCTCGGCCTCCTTCTCGATGGCCAGGATGTCGGCGCTGATCTCGGCCAGCGTACGCCAGGGCTGCCGCTTGTAGAAGTGGCACGTGAAGCTGATCGCGTAGCCGATCTTGGTCGCGTCGTTGTTGATCCAGGCATCG
>JANORI010000100.1:0-2707 GCA_031415235.1 Acidobacteriota bacterium
GCGGCCATTCTCGCCATGACGCTGCGCCCGGTCTACATGAAGTTCTGCATCCGGCTGGGCAACGGCAACGCGGCCCTGGCTACGACGCTGCTGGCGGCCGTGCTGATCATCGCGCCGGCGGTGTTCCTGGGCGCCGTGGTGATGGAGCAGGTGCCGGTGGCGCTCGACTACCTGAAGGGCCTGTCGACCACCACCCCTGAGCAACTCACGCGCGCCTGGGCGGTGGTGCGCGCCCGCGTACCGGTGGCGTTGCCGGCCGATCTGATGTCGCTCATTACCGGCGGGCTGCAGAAGGCCGCTGCCTTCCTGGTGCCGCAGGCGGGGTCACTGCTGGCCGATCTGCTGTCGCTGCTGGGCAGTCTGCTCGTGATGCTCTTCGCGCTCTTCTTCCTGCTGCGCGACGGCACGGCCTGGGCGGTCGTGATCCGCCGGCTGTTGCCGTTCAGCGAACACGAGAGCGACCGCTTGATCTCGGAGACGAGCGATCTGGTCGTGGCCAGCGTGGGCGCGGGCCTGATCGTGGCCGTCGTGCAGGGCCTGATCGGCGGCGTGGCGTTCTGGCTGCTCGGCATCACGGCGCCGGCGGTATGGGGCGTGGCCATTGCCATCTGCTCGCTGCTGCCGGTGATTGGCGCCACCATCGTGTGGGTGCCGGTGGCCGCGTGGCTGTTCCTCTCGGGCCAGGTCACCACGGCCATCGTGCTCACCGCCATCTGCGCGGTAGTACTAGGCTCGGCCGACAACGTGCTCCGGCCGATCCTGCTGAGTGGCCGCACGTCGGCCAGCGGCCTCGTGGTGTTCATTGGCCTGCTCGGCGGCGTGTCGGCGCTGGGCTTCGTGGGCCTGGTGCTGGGGCCCATCGTGCTCGTGATTGCCGGCACGCTCATCGAGGCCCTGACGCGGCGCGTGCACCTGCCGGAAGACGAGATCACGGTGATTGAGTGACCGCCTCGTGACCGCCGAGTTCGAGCCGCACATGCGCCGGGCGCTGGCGCTGGCGCAGGAAGCCGCGGCTGACGGGGAAGTGCCGGTGGGCGCCGTGGTGGTGCTCGACGGCGAGATCGTGGGCGAGGGGCGCAATCAGCCGATTGCCACGAGCGACCCGACCGCGCACGCCGAAATCGTGGCCATGCGCGCCGCCGCGACGCGTCTCAGGAACTATCGTCTGAGCGGCGCCACGCTCGTTGTGACCGTGGAGCCGTGCCTGATGTGCGTGGGCGCCATGGTGCACGCCCGCATCGGCACCGTGGTCTACGGCACGCCCGAGCCGCGTACTGGCGCGCTGGGCTCGGCGACGGCCGCGCACGAAACGCCGGGATTGAACCACCGCCTGGCGGTCGTTGGCGGGGTGCTCGAGGACGACTGCCGCACGCTGATGACGGATTTCTTCCGGCTGCGGCGGGGCGCTGGCGACCAGACGGCCCCTGATCCGCTATAATTCGACGGTTCCGGCCTGCCGGACGCGGTCCCACCTCAGCGGAGAGGTACCGAAGTGGTCGTAACGGGCGCGCCTCGAAAGCGTGTTGTCCGCAAGGGCACGTGGGTTCGAATCCCACCCTCTCCGCCATCAATAAGTCATTTCAGGTCAACAACTTGCAGTCCTCTAATGGCTGAGCTGTACCTGTTTTGTACCTGAGGCCGCCACATAGGTGGGTTTTCACCCGCTTGTCGATTGACGGATACACGGTATCCGTATAGCGTTATGCGATGATCCAGTCGTTCGCGGACGCCGCGACCGCTGACCTGTTTGATGAGCGAAACAGCAAGGCCGCTCGGCGGGTGCCGCGCGACATCTGGCCGACGGTGCATCGAAAGCTGACGATGCTCGACGGGGCACAGCGTCTCGATGACCTGGCCGCTGTTCCTGGCAATCGCCTGGAGGCGTTGGCTGGTGACCGGAGAGGGCAGCACAGTATTCGGGTCAACCAGCAATACCGGATCACATTCCGATGGGAGGGGCATGATGCGCACGACGTCTGCTGCGAGGACTATCACTGAGAGCATCCCGCGACGTACCGACAGCCTGGGACCGGCGATTCATCCTGGCGAGATCCTGCTCGAGGAGTTCCTGAAGCCACTCGAGATGACCCAGGCTGCGGCCGCCAAGGCGCTCGGGATGTCCACGGTACGGCTGAACGAGCTCGTGCGCGGCAAGCGCGGCGTGACCGCTGACACGGCGCTGCGCTTCGCGCAGTTCTTCAAGACGTCGCCCCAGTTCTGGATGCACATGCAGGCCGGGTTCGACCTGAAGGCTGCGATTGTCCGCCGGCGCGCGCTGAAGCTGGCGCAGAGGCCCTAGGACGACTGCTGACGTCACCTCCGGACCTCCGGCAGCAGTCGGCTTGCATGAGTAACATCGGCGGCGGCCAATCAGGCTTTTTCGTTCCCTTGACGCTGATCTCGAGTGGGCCCTCGGGCCCTCACGCCGCACCAGCCCGCGCCCCACGGTGCCGGTGAACCACGCTCACGTGCGACTCAAACGAAATACAACGCGGTCTATGGCCTCGCCCACAGGCGGCATGCCCGCGACGAACTCTGCGCCGACGTAGGAGTCACCTTGTGTGGCAAGTCCACCTGCGAGCATGCCGAGGAGCAAGCGGTGGAGCATGTCGTCCTGGCCGACCAGGACTTTCCCGACCTCGGCCTTGAGCGAGTTGAAGCGACCCTGGAGCTTGGTGACGTCTTCGGTGAGGCGATCAGACATATG
>JANORI010000101.1:0-13637 GCA_031415235.1 Acidobacteriota bacterium
TCCGGCGCCAGCGAGTACTACAGCCTGTGCGAAGAGGTCATCGAACGTGCCTAAACCACGCGGTCTTCCCGAAGCTCTCCAGATGCGCCACGATGCGCATTACGTCGACACACTCGCCGCCTCCGCGGCGCCTCCGATCGGCCGACTGGTCGCCATCGACAAGGTGGACCCGAACCCGGATCAGCCGCGCCAAGCCATGGGCGACTTGTCGGACCTGGTAGCCTCGCTGACCGAAAAGGGCATCATCGAGCCGCTGATCGTGCGCCAGCGGGGCGAGCGCTACCAAATCATCGCCGGAGAGCGCCGCTACCAGGCCGCAGTCCGCGCTGGCATTCTCGAGTTGCCGGTCGTCGTGCGCGACGTCGACGACACCGAGATGCTGGAACTCGCCCTGGTCGAGAACATCCAGCGAAAGGATCTGACGGCGTTCGAAGAAGCCGAGGCGCTGCACAGCCTGAGCCACCGTTGTGGATACACCCATGAAGATCTCGCGAAGCGCCTGGGGAAGTCGCGAACGTCGATTACCGAGTCGCTGTCGCTGACGTCCATCCCGTCAGACGTCCGCAAGGTCTGCCGGCTGGCCGACATCTCCAGCAAGTCGATCCTGCTGCAGGTGGCCCGTCAGGGTGATCCCAAGAAGATGCTGGCGCTCGTCGAGAAGATTGCCGCCCACGGCGTAACCCGCGAGCAACTTCGGCAGGAGCAGGAAAAGGCAAAGCCCAAGGCCGGCCGCCCGAAGGCGTTCGTATTCAGTTTCCGGCCGCCGACAAAGGCGTTCAATCTGCGCCTCACGTTTAGCAAGAAGTCAGCGTCGAAGGACGAGGTCATCAGCGCGCTCGAAGGCATCCTGAGCGATCTCCGCACCCAGGACTAGGGGCGCTCCAACAAACCGTCGCCCCTTCCCAATCATTTAGTTTACATAAGATATATTATCAGACATTGATTGTTTTCATAATCAATGTCGCATGTTGATGCTTTGTGGGCGTCTGACCGCGCCTCCGCCCGCCAACAACCCCGGCGCCGATGGCGGGTTCTGGAAACGGCGGTTCACGCCGTCCAGGCCGCCGCGCCGACTCGGTCCGGTAACCTGAGACGTCGCTCAACCCCGTCTGACGGCACCGTTTCCACGATGCGGCCAGCAGCGTCGCGAACCACGACGCGCACACCGAGGCTGACGCCCGGCGCAGCGCCGATCGCACTCCAGGGCACGACGAGCCCCCGGGGCCGCACGGCCACCGAACGCGGACCCAACGCGCCCTCGCCACCGGTGACTTCGAGCACGAAGGTGTAGCCCTCGCCGTGGGAGTCAATCCACAGAGCCAACCCATCGGCGGCCACGCCCACATCGCACGCCGCGACCACCCGCGCCGACGCCCGGTGCATAGAACCGGCCGGACGCTCGAGCGGTACCGCGCCGAGCCTTTCGAAGAAGCGACCCTTCCGCTGACCGGGGTCAGCTGGGTCGCCGACCTCTCCCGGGAACGCCACATCGTCGCCGGGCACCACCGTCGAGATGTTCGTCAGGTACAGCTCGCCTGGCACCTCCTCGCCCAAAGCGCGATACGCGCGGCGAAGATGTTGGCGAAAGAGCGCGTCGAACTCACGGTCGTGCGCCGAGGAATGATCGTCGCCGTACCACCAGAACCAGTCGCTGCCTTCCGCTGCCAGAATCGCGTCGAGCGCGGCCCGCCGGCGGTCATCGGTCAGGTGCCGCGAAACGGCTTCGAACCGTTCCCGCAACTCGCGAAGCTGGGTCCAGGCGCGCCGATCGTCGCGGTGGCCGATCCAGATGCCGAAGTCCGCGTTGATCCATGACCCGGCAAACACCCGGGCCAGCGGCATCGCCGGACCCGCCGCGGCCGTGCGCATCTGGACGGGTTCGATGTCTGCCGCCTCGGCCAGCCGCAGGTACAGCGCACGAAGAAAGGGCCGGCCGCCGCCGGCGTAGTGCTCCCAGGCGTTCTCGCCGTCGAGAATCACCGGCACCGTGACGGCACGACCTGGGCTTGCCAGGTGAGCGCCGATGCTGCGAAGACGACTCACGAAGTCGTCGACCGCGGCGTGGGTGGGCCAGCTTTGATAGGTGAAGCCGATCAGATCCGAGAGCCCATGGTCGCGGAACAGCATTCGCACTTCCCCGTCGCCGGTCGTCACCGCATGCGGATGGAAGCGCTCCGCGGCACCGGTGGACTCGCCCGCAAGCGCGCGTGAACGCACGAGAATATGCTCGTCGGAGGCCATCCACGCGAACCCGGCCCGGGCGATGGCAGCCGCCGTCAGCTGCGACACACTGCCCTCCGAGGGCCACACCCCCCACGGCCGCGCCCCAAACCAGCGCTGATGTGCTTCGATGGCGCGTGCCAATTGCAGGTCGGCATCGCCCGGCCAGCGGAACGGCGGATCGGGCAACACCGCGTCAGGGTGCGCTTCGAGGTGCGCCGCCGAGTCGCACAGCAGGGGCAGAATGGGGTGGAAGTACGGCGAGGTTGATAGCTCGAGTTGACCGCGCTCGGCCGCCGCGCGGTAGGCCGGGACGACGCGATTGAGCACGTCGAGCTCGACGGCACGCAGCAGGCGCTTGTCGTCTTCGTCGAACCCGTGTCCCTTCTCCACCAACCGTCGCACGCGCGGATCCACCCGCAGCAGATCGGGATCCACCCAGGCCAGCTTCTGCCATACCTGCAGGTCGCGGAGAGCTGCGACATCGAACACCTGTCCGGCGGCGCGCATCCGCCACAAGGCGGCGTACCGCGGATACGGGTCAATCATCGTCGGCGCGTGGGCGTGGAATCCCTCCTGCACGAACCACACCGCCTCTGCGGCATCGAGTGCGGCTGCATCCTCGAGACCCAGGACGAGATGCCGATCCCAGGTCCGCTCGTGCGCGTAGGCCTCGATCTGCTCGACCAGTGAGGGCACGAGATTCACAGTCGCGCGCATCCCCGGGCAGTCGTCGAAGAGTGCGGCCATGCCCCAGTAGTCCTTGAGGGCGTGCAAGCGCACCCACGGCAGCACCGACTCCCCCGTTTCCAGGTCGAGGTAGTACGGCTGGTGCATGTGCCACAGCAAGGCGAGGCGGACGTTCGGCTCAGTCATGCTGGTACAATCCCCGTCACCCGCGCATGCGCACGCTCGACCGGTATGTGATTCGTGAAGTACTGGCGCCCTTCGCGCTCGCGCTGCTCGTACTCACCTTCATCCTGATTATCCCCTTCATCATCGCCCAAGCTGAGACGATGATCGCCAAGGGCGTGCCATGGACCATCGTTGCCCAGGTCATGGTAACGCTGCTGCCGCAGGCGCTGGGCCTCACGATCCCGATGTCGCTGCTCATCGCCTTGCTCGTGGCATTCGGCCGGCTCTCGGGCGATCGCGAACTGGTCGCCTTGCTGGCGTGCGGGATCAGCCCGATGCGGCTGCTCCGCCCGGCCTTCGTCGTCGGTATTGCGGCATGGGCCGCCACTTCGTGGGTCATGATTTCGGCGATTCCCGACGCGAACCAGACCTTCCGCGAGCTCACCTCGCGTCTGGTTGCCGACCGCGCCGAAGGCGAAGTGAAGCCGCGGGTCTTCTTCGAGGACTTCCCGGGCTTCGTCGTCTACGTGCGAGACGTGCCGGCGACCGGAGGTTGGACCGGCGTGCTTGCCGCTGACACCCGCGACCCCGAACACCCCGTGATCTACCTCGCCAAGCAAGGACGCATGCTCGTCGACCGCGCGCAGCGCACCATTCAGATGGTGCTCACAGGCGGCACCAGGCACAGCACGTCGGCGCGCGAACCCGACGGCTACGAAGTCGGGACCTTCACGGAGACGATCGTCCCGCTCGATCCCGAAAGCGTCTTCCCTCGGACCGGGCCGGCGCGCGGCGAGCGCGAGATGACCGTGACCGAGCTGCGGAGCCGCGCCGCCGAGGTCGAGGCCCGCGGTGATTCGCCGCACAACCAGTTGATGGAGATCCACAAGAAGTTCTCCATCCCTGCCACGTGCCTGATCTTCGCGCTGATCGGCGTGGCCCTGGGCTCAGCCGATCGCCGCGACGGCAAGTTTTCGAGCTTCGCCTTGGGACTGGCAGTGATCTTCGTACAGTACGCGCTCATGCTGCTCGGCGAGGCGATGGCCAAGGGCCGCCATGTCTCTCCTTGGTTGGCGATGTGGTTGGCCAATCTCGTACTGGGCTCGATCGGGCTGGTGATGCTGTGGCGACGGGTCCGCCGGGTCCGCCGCGGCACTTCGCTCGTGCCCCTGCCGATCGTGCGCGCCCTGGCGTCGCTGCGCCGGTCGGCGTCCGGTCTGTGGGTGTCGAGGGTACCGGACCTGACCTGGCTGCGCCCGAGTTTGCTCGACCTCTACGTCGGCCTGCTCTACGTGCGCGTGCTGGGGTTCTGCATCGCCGGCATGCTGGGGCTCTTCTACATCTCGACGTTCGTCGACCTGTCGGACAAGCTCTTTACCGGCACGGCGACGGCGGCCCTGTTACTGCAGTATCTCTGGTGGGCCTCGCCGCAGTTCACCTACTACATCATCGCCATCGCGGTGCTGCTCGCCACGGTGGTCACGATCGGCGTGCTTACCAAGAGCAGCGAACTGATCGTGATGCGCGCCTGCGGCATCAGCCTCTACCGGACGGCCGTGCCGCTGCTCGTCGCGGCGGCGATCGGCTCTGCCGCGCTCTACGGACTGGAGGAGGTCGTGCTGGGGCCGGCCAACCGGCGCGCGAGCGACCTGAACCGTCTGATTCGTGGCCAGAGCCCGCGTACGTTCGACGCGCTCAGCCGGAAGTGGCTCACTGGCAGCGACGGCACCGTGTATCACTATCAGTCGTACAGCCCGAGTGAGCGGGAGCTGAACGGGCTCACCGTGCTCACCTTCACGAGCGCTGAGTCCACGAGCCTGGCGCGCCGCACGTTCGCCGCCGTGGCAACGGCGGGGGCCGCCTCGGACAATGGCGTCGACAACTCACGACGTTGGCAGGCGCGCAAAGGCTGGACGCGAAGCTTTGGCAACGACCTGGCCCTCACTGAGTTCTCCAGGTTCGACGACCGGGCGCTCACGCTCGAGCCACCCGAGACCTTCGTCACCGAGGCGCCGCCACCGGCGCAGATGAACTACGCGCAGTTGCGCAGCTATATCGCCGACCTTCGCGCCGCCGGCTACGACGTGCGCGAAGACGAAGTCGCGCTCTATCGCAAGATCGCGTTCCCCTTCGTCACAATCGTCATGACGCTCATCGGTGTGCCGTTTGCGGTCTCCACGGGTCGACGCGGGGCGGTGTACGGCGTGGGTGTCGGCATCGTGCTCGCCCTGGTCTACTGGACGATGATCAGCGTGGCGGCGGCCTTCGGGGCTGGCGGCGCGATGCCGCCAATGCTGGCCGCCTGGACGCCCAACCTGGTGTTCGGCGCAGGCGCCGTGTACTTGCTGTTCACCGTGCGCACCTGAGCGCGCACACCAGCCGCAGCTGGCCTCAGCGCGCGAGCCACAGCTCCTCGAAGACGACCGTGCCGGCGGCGCCTGGCCGCGCGTGCACAGTATCGACGACGAGCAGCAATGCCGTCACGTCGGCCATCGGGACCGGCCTGGCGCCCGCAGCGTCGAGAGGCAGGAAGTCCTGGAACGGCACCGCGACCTCGCGCGATGCCGTGTCGAGATACACCGACCGGCCCCAGCGGCGGCCTCCGTCCTTCGGGCTGCGCAGCTGGAGCCACACGCGCATCGGCCGGTCGGCCGCGCCGCGCAGAATGACGCGGTCGAACTGCGCGAGTGACGGCGGCGTGTCGAACCGAAGAGCCGCGTACTGCTCAGGGCCGTCACCGAGCTGCCACGCAAAGGACAGGCGTCCCGGATGATCGCCGACCGCGGACGCGGTGCCCCGGGCACCAGGGGCGAGTTCTGCGGCCCATCGTGCGGCCGCGCCGCTGCCGGCGACCGGCAGCACGACCTGCGGCGCAGACACGTCGCGGGGGACAGGAGCCGCCAGCACCGTCCGAACATAGATGGGGTTGGTGACGAGCCACGGTACAGGTGTGTCGTTGGCCCCGACGGCGACCTCGGCGCGGCACGCGCCCACCGTGCCGCTGGTGGTCCACGCGACGCGCCCTCCCGTGCCCGTCGCGACCACCCGCCCATCACAACGTAGCGCGGCGCGAGCGCCTGCGGGGGCATCGGCCGCGAACGTGATCGCCACAGACCCCGACGGTACCAGGTGACCGCCCATACTGGCGCGCTGGCCGCCGGACTCGGCGTCAAACGCCACGGCCCCCGGCGGTGCCATACCGGTTGCGACCGTGTAGGCCTGGCCCGCCGCGATCGCGGCTATCACTTCGGCGCCATCGCGTGCCGCATCGCCCGACAGCGGGCGTGCCACGCGCACGACGTTGCTGAACGCCCTGAACATCGCCTCGTAGGCCGGCACTCTGAGCGCCACGACGCCGTCGTACGGCTCCCCCAACCCCCTCAGCCCCACCCGGGCGTGTGCGTCGTGCGCGGCCAGTCCGATCACCGGCCGCCTGGCGGCCTGGCGGTCCCACTGCGCCAGCTCGAACGACGGCCGGTTGAGCAGCGCCGTGATCGTCTCGGCGGGTCTCCAGGGGTAGGTGACGAGCGACCGCCACACGTCGCCCGGCCGGTCGCGCCATTCGCTGTCGGCATTCAGCCACTCGATCCCGTCAAACGGCGCGTCCCAGTCACGCCACTTGAGGCCCTCCTTGTTCGAGCCGGGATGCGCCACGAGGCCGATGCCCCCGAGGCGACGCACATCCTCGACGACGGCGTCGGGTTCGCCCCCAAGGGGGTAGGGCGATGCGGCCGCGCCGATCGACGTGTAGTGTCCACCCCAGGTGCTGATCTCCACCGCGTCGATCACGAGCACGCCGTCGATGTAGCGCGGCTGATCGGTCAGGCGGGTGCCGTCACCGTGGTCGGTGACGACGACCGCCGCAAGCCCGGCACGTCGGGCGGCCGCCGCCACTTCCTCTGCCGAGCCCGTGCCATCCGAGCGGCTCGTGTGTATGTGATAGGCCAGACGGACGTCAGTGGGCGCAGGCATTCCGGCCGCCGGCGCGGTGCGTGGGGGTAACGACAGCCAGACCCAGGCCCCGAGCGCGCATGCGGCCATGCCGGCGGACAGGGACCATCGGACCGCGGAACGGCGCATCACTGTCGCGGGTGGAACCGCTCGTACACGGACCGTAGCCGCGCGTCGAGCACGTGAGTGTAGATCTGGGTCGTCGAGAGATCGGCGTGCCCCAGCATCATCTGAATAGCACGAAGATCGGCGCCTCGCTCGAGCAGGTGCGTCGCAAAGGAATGGCGCAGCACGTGAGGCGAGATAGCCCGGTCGATCCCGGCTCGCAGGCCGTAAGACTTCACGATCTTCCAGAAGCCCATCCGCGACAGGGACCCCCCACGCGCATTCACGAACAACCTCGGGGACGCGTGACCACCGACGATCGCCGGACGCCCCTCTGCGAGGTACTCGCGGATACGGTTGGCCGCTTCGTCGCCAAACGGCACCATGCGTTCCTTGCGACCCTTGCCCATCGTCGTGAGCACGCCGCCGTCGAGGTCGACATGCGCCGGCGTCAAGGCCAGCAGTTCCGACACGCGAAGCCCGGTCGCATACAACAGCTCGAGTAGCGCTCGGTCGCGCAGTCCGCGCGGCGTGGACATGTCGGGTGCGGCCACGAGCGCATCAACTTCGGCCAGGGTAAGGAACTTCGGCAGCGACTTCCAGGCGCGCGGCGCCTGCAGGTCGGCGGCGGGATTCTCCGTCGCGGTGCCGGCGGACGTAAAGCGATAGAACCCGCGCACCGCAGCCACGAGCCGCCCCACCGAACGCGGCGAGCGGCCTTCGGCCATGAGGCCACGCACGAACCGCTCCAGGCTCGCCCGGTCGAGGTGCTCCACGGCCACGCCTGCGCCAGCCCCACACTCCGCCAGCTTCGCCAGGTCGAGCGCATACGCGGCGTACGTGTGCGGCGAGACCCGACGCTCGAGCTCGAGATGGGCGAGATACCGGTCGATCGCCGCCACTCCGGCATTGTACGCGGCGAGACGGCTTCGCGAGACGGCTTCGTTGACAGCGCGAGAGGCGGGGGCTAGCATGCCTGATTGGCGTTCGGCGCGCCGCACCCACCATGCCCCATTACTCGAAGTGGCAGTCGCTGCCCACGGAAGCCATCAACCCCGCTACGCTGGGCATCGACAAGCTGCCCGCCTCGGGCATCGTCGAACTCATGCTCGCCGAAGACAAGAAGGCACTGGCGGCCGTCTACCGCGAACGCGAACGGATCGCCGTGGGCATCGACATGATCGCCAAGGCGCTGCGCAAGAGCGGCCGCGTGATCTTCGTCGGCGCGGGTACCAGCGGGCGCCTCGGCGTGGTCGAGGCCGCGGAGATGCCGCCCACGTTCGGCACCGACCCCGAGGTCGTGCAGGCCATCATGGCCGGGGGCAAGACGGCCATCCTGCGGGCGAAAGAGGGTGCCGAGGACGACTACGAAGAAGGCGCCCGCGCCACCAAGCGCCTCGGACCCACCAAAAAAGACGTCGTCGTCGGGGTCTCGGCAAGCGGCATGACGCCCTTCGTGCGCGGCGCCCTGACGTGGGCGCGCGGCGTCGGCGCCCGGATCATCTTCGTCACCTGCGATCCGCGCACGGAGCTGCAGAGCTTCGTCGATCTCACCATTGCGCCAGCCGTCGGCCCTGAGGTAATCGCCGGATCCACGCGGCTCAAGGCCGCCACCGCCACCAAACTGGTGCTGAACGCGCTCACCACGTCGGCGATGGTGCTCATCGGCAAGACCTACGGCAACCTCATGGTCGACGTGCGCACCGGGTCCGAAAAACTCCGCGACCGCGCACGCCGCAGGGTGCACATCGTCACCGGCATCGATCTCGACGCTGCCGACGGCTTGCTCAAGCGGGCGCACTGGAACGTCAAGGCCGCCATCGTCATGCAGAAGACGGGCCTGACCTACCAGAAGTCGTTGAGCCGTCTGCGGCGTTCGCACGATCGGCTGCGCGACGCGATCGGCGAAGACATCGAGCCTCGTCTGCGGGCCCTGCTCGGCGGCGCCGACCCGACCTAGCGTGAGAGGCGGTTACCGCAGTCTCTCGGCCGACGCGTCGTCGAGCACCAGCGTGACCGCCGGGTGCACCTGCAGCCATGAGGCTGGACACGACGTGGTCAGTGGCCCCCTCACCATGGCCGCCACGGCCTCGGCCTTCGATGGGCCCGTCGCGATCATCACGATCGCGCGGGCGCGTAGTACGTGTCCCATGCCGATTGTGAGTGCCCGAGGCGGCACTCGTAACGCATCACCTCCGAATCGATCAGCATTGGCCGCCAGGCTGGACGCGTGCAGTGTCGTCGCGTGTGTCGAGGCGTCTAGTGCCGGCCCCGGTTCGTTGAACCCGATATGGCCGTTCGCGCCGAGCCCCAGGACGAGCAGGTCGATGCCGCCGGACGCGGCGATTGCGCGCTCGTAGCGCTCACACTCGGCCAGGTCGTCACCCGTATCGCCCCGGAGGAATCCGATGTGCGACGACGGCAGGTTCACGCCGCCGAACAGATGCTCGTCCATGTAGGCGCGAAAACTGGATGGGTGCTGTGCTGGCACTCCAGCGAACTCGTCGAGATTGAACGTGCGCGCGGCCGACCAGTCGAGGCCGGCAGCGACGAGCCCCGCGTAGAGGGCAATGGGCGTGCGCCCGGTCGGCAAGCCGAGCACGAGCGACGGGCACCCGCGCAGCGCGCCGCACACAAGGGCGCACGCCGACGCCGACGCCGAGGCATGGTCGGCATAGGTCTCGAGCGTCATCGCCGGGCCTCGCGGGCGGCCGCATAGACCGGCACGCGCAGCCGGCCCTCTGCGGCGCGTCTGGCGAGCCGCACCGCCCCGAGCGCCGGCTCGTCGATAAGCATGGCCGTCGATGCGCGGGGTGCGATGTCGGATATCCGCGCCTCCAGCATCGCGGCCATCGCGGGCGCCATCTTGAAGAGACCTCCCGATAGAACCACGCGAAATCGATCGCCCCGCATCGCCAACTGCTCCACTACCGACGAGGCGGCAATCGCAAGCTCGGCGGCGGCGGCCCTGAGGATCTCGGCGGCGACCATGTCGCCCTCGGTGTCGGCCTTGGCCACCAGCCCCGCCATAGCGGCGATCGCCTGCCGGCGATCCCGGCGGTCGAATACCTGGGCGACCAGCCCCTCGATTCGGTCCACGCCCGCATGCCTGAGTACAAGGGTAGACAGCATCGTGGCCGGGCCTCGGCGATCGGCAGCGCGCACCACGGCTGCCAGCGCCCGGGCGCCCACCCAGAACGCCGAGCCCTCATCGCCGTACACCTCGCCCCAGCCGCCCGCCCGAGCGGCCGTGGCATCAGGCCCGACGCCGTAGGCGATGGATCCGGTGCCGGCAATCACTACCACGCCCGGATCCTCGTCGGCGCCGGCCACGAGCGCGATGAGCGCATCGTTCACGGCATGCGCGACACCGCGGAAGCCGAGACGTCGCAGGATGGCCCGCACGACCGCTTCGTCGGCCGGACGATCCATACCGGCCATTCCGATGCAGACCACCTCGGGCAGCGCCGCGCGATCGCCCAGCGCCGCCTGAATCACCTCGAAGAGCGTCTTCTCCGTCGCCAGTTCGCCGGCGCTGTGCAAGTTCGCGCCACCCGCGCGCCCCGCGCCCACCACGTGTCCCCCGGCGTCGGCCAACCACGCCACGGTCTTGCTGCCTCCGGCATCGATTCCGAGTACGTGCACCTCAGAAGCTTATACTGACCGGCGTGCTGGCCCCGCTCGACTACGCCGTCATCGCCCTGTACCTCGTCGCTATCACGGCGTTCGGATCGTGGTTCGGCCGCTTTCAGCACACGACGCGCGACTACTTCCTGAGCGGTCATTCGGTCCCATGGTGGGCCGTATGCTGCACGGTGGTCGCGACCGAGACGAGCACGCTCACCTTCATTGGCATTCCCGCCACGGCCTATGCCGGCAGCATGACTTTCCTGCAGCTGGCGCTTGGCTACGTCATCGGCCGCATCATCGTGAGCGCGCTCTTCATACCGGCCTACTTCCGCGGCGATCTGGTGACCTCATACCAGCTGCTGCAGCGACGGTTCGGGCGGCGCGTCACGACGCTCTCGGCCGGTTTGTTTCTCGTCACGCGCTCGCTGGCTGACGGCATTCGGCTCTTCGCCACCGCCATCGTGATCGGCGTCGTCACCGGCGTACCCACCGAGTGGGCCACGCTCGTCGTGGGCGCAATCATGATTCTGTACACCGTGCGGGGCGGCGCCGCCGCCGTCATCTGGACCGACGTGGTCCAGATGTTTGTCTACGTCGCCGGGGCCGTGACGGTCGCCGTCGCGCTGCTGTGGCAGATTCCCGGGGGATGGGACGAGGTAGTACGCGCTGGATCAACCGCCGGGAAGTTCGCCGTGATCGACCTCAGCACCGACCCTTCAGCCGTGTACACACTCTGGACTGGCCTCTTTGGCGGCGTCGCCCTCACGCTGGCGACCCATGGCACAGACCAGTTCCTGGTGCAGCGCCTGCTCGCCGCAACCAGCGCGCGCGCCGCAGCGACCGGGCTCGTGCTGAGCGGCGCGATCGTGTTCGTGCAGTTCATCCTGTTCCTGCTCATCGGCATCATGCTCTACACGTTCCATCTGCACGTGCCGCTCGAGGCGCCCCTGGCGCGCACCGATCAGGTGCTGCCGCACTTTGTCGTGCACTACCTGCCGAGCGGAGTAGCCGGCTTCATCGTGGCGGCCATCGTGGCCGCGGCGCTGTCGCCCTCGCTCAACGCCATGGCCGCCACCACGATCAACGACTTCTACATGCCGCGCATGCGCCGCGCGCTCGACGAGACCACGTTGTTGCGTCTGTCGCGATGGATCACGGTCGGCTGGGGGGTGGTGCAGATCGGCGTCGCACTCGGCGCCGAGTTCATGGACCGCTCGGTGCTCGACGCGGGCCTGGCGGTGCTCTCGCTCGCCTCGGGGGCCGTGCTGGGCGCGTTCGTGCTGGCCACGAGCCTGCCCGAGGTCGGCGAGGGCGAGGCGTGGGCCGGGATGATCGTCGGACTCGCCACCATGCTCGCCGTGTGGGGGCTCACGCCAGTCGCCTTCACGTGGTACGTGCTCATCGGCGCGAGCACGACCATCGGCACCGCCTGGGGGCTATCGCGCCTGCGACCGGCACGCGTATGAGTCAGGTTGGGCCATTGCACGTGCAGCGTCTACTGGCAGACGCCGTCGCGGCGCGCGTGACCCCCGGCGCCATCGTCGAAACCGGTACGGCGGCCGGAGCGTCGTGGACGGCGACGGCGGGCCGGATCAGCGGCGCGGCCGACGCCGCTCCGGTGACCCCGGCGACAGTGTACGACCTCGCGTCTCTCACCAAGGTCCTGGCCACCACCACGCTCGCGATGCGACACGCTACCTCTGGCGCGTTGCCGCTCGAGACCTGCGTGGCCGATCGCCTGCCTGAGTTCGGGCGGCACCCGCGGATGACGGTGGCCGACCTGCTGCAGCATGCCGCCGGCCTTCCGGCACATCGTCCGTTCTACCTTGAAGTCGCGGGCCGCGCCGGCTACCTCGCCCGCATCGCCGCAGAGCCGCTGCCGTACGCGCCGCGCACGCGGCACGAGTACACCGATCTGGGCTTCATTCTGCTCGGACTCATGGTCGAAGACGCGGGGGCCGGTTCCCTCGCCGACCAGTTCGATGTCTTCGTACGCGAGGCGCTCGATGGCGTCGAAATGGGCTATGGGGTACGCCACGCCTGGCGCGGGCGCGTGGCGCCCACGACCGTGTCGCCGTGGCGCGAACGGATGCTCGTCGGCCTCGTGCACGACGACAATGCCGCGGCGCTCGGTGGCGCAGCCGGTCACGCCGGCCTCTTCGGCACCGCCGCTGCGGTCGGCACGGTCGCGCGCTGGTATCTGTCCTTCTGGACCGGCCGCGTCCGGGTGTCGGCCGGCATCACCGCCGCGACCGCCGCGCGGTTTGCCACGCGCGGGACGGTTCCTGAAAGTTCCCGCGCCCTCGGCTGGGACACGATGCTGCCCACCTCGTCGTGCGGCTCCCACCTGTCGGCGCGCGCCGTGGGACACACCGGTTTCACTGGCACGTCGCTCTGGATCGATCCCGAACAGGATCTATATGTGGTGTGCCTGACCAACCGCGTGCACTCCGCGAGCGACGGCGACGGCATCAAGGCGTTGCGAGTCGCGGTGCACGACGCAATTGCGGGCCGCGGGCGCCGCTAGACTCTTCTCGCCCGCACTAGGGCGTCCGCCGCGGCGGCGCACCGAAGATCGGCGCTCCGCCCGCGCCGGGTGGAGTTGGATAGGCAGGTGAAAACGCGCCCGGGCCGCCGCCCGCGGGCGGCGGAGCGTTGCCGAATGGCGATGTGCCTGGGGTTCCAAACGGCGAGGTCCCCCCCGGCGGCTGGCCAAACGGCGATCCCCCAGGCTGCCCGAATGGATTCGCGCCTGGTTGACCGAACGGGTTGGCACCGGGCTGACCGCCAGGCTGACCGACACCACCGCCCGCGCCCGGCTGCCCTGCCGCGCCAGCGCGCGTGGCGTTCAGCGCCTGCAGCAAATCGGGCGGCAG
>JANORI010000102.1:0-3639 GCA_031415235.1 Acidobacteriota bacterium
CCCTGGCCGCGCCACCAGACCGTACCGCTTCGGTTCCGACATGCGGCTGATGCGGATGTCCGCCTCGGGGAAGTAGTGAGCGTCGACTTCCGTGAAGTGCTCGGCGTCGAGCGTCACGTAGATGAGCACCATCGCGCGATAGCAAAGACGCGCGGCCGCCTCGACCGGCGCGGCAGTGTGCGTGCCGCTGACGAGGCGCGCGAGCACCGGCAGCGGGATGGTGGAGAGCACCTGGCGGGCCGGCAGCTCCCGCGGCACGCCGTCGATGGTCGCTTTCACGCCGGTGGCGCAAGTGCCGTCGGTGGTCACTTCGTGGACGGCCGCGTTCAGCACCACGCGGGCGCCGGCCTGTTCGGCCGCGGCGGCGAAGACATCCGAGATCTGGCCGAATCCGCGCTTCGGATAGAAGAAACGGCCCGCGCCGGGGCGCTTCAGTCCCGGCACCATGCCGAGTACGCGACGCACCATCTTGCCGAGCGACGAATTGGCCACCCGGCGGCGGGCCTGCTCGGCGTCGAGCGCCTCGGGAGGCAGTCCCCAGATCTTCTGCGCGTACGGAAAGTAGAACTCGCGGCAAATCGTCTTGCCCAGGCCACGCTCGAGCAGGGACGCGAAGGTCGGGGGCGTGACCTCGGGCGAGAAGGGCTTGGTGACTGCGTCGGAGAGCACGCCGAGCGCAAAGGCCGGCGGCAGCCGTAGCGCGAGGTCGACCGGCTTGAGCGGGAAGTGCACCCAGCGTCCTTGCAGCCGGATGCGTCCATGGCGGGGCCGGTCGAGCAAGTCGTCGCCGAGCAACTGCTTGATGTCGGCCAGGAGCGGCGGCGCGCAGCTTGGATGCAGTCGGTGGCTGCCGAAGTCCACAGGAATCCCGTCGACGACGAAGCTGGCGGCGTTGCCGCCCACACGCGATCCGCGCTCGAGTACCGTGACGTCGCGCCACCCGCGCCGCGCGAGCTGATAGGCGGCGGCGAGACCGGCCGGGCCGCCGCCGAGGATCACGATGGGAGTGGTAACGGTGTCAGTCATGAACGGGGTCCTGAAGTGGAGGCCACCGGAACGGAGGCCGGGCCGAGGGCCGCGCCCACGGCCAGCCCGAGCAGCCCGCTCACGATGAGCACGCCTTGCCAGAGCAGGCCCGACGCAAAGACGATGGGGCTCGGCGCGCCGTAGGGCGCCAGCAGCGACACCAGCGCCGCTTCGCGCACGCCGATGCCGCCCAGACTGATTGGGAGCACGGCCACGAGCTTCGAGAGCGGCCACGCGATGAACCATGGGGCGACGCCCACGTCGAGGCCAAGGGCCCCCGCCATCCAGACATTGGAAAGGACGAACGCCGATTGCACGAGCGCCGTCACGCCGAAGGCCGTGACGATCGCGACGCCGCGCGCGCGCACCTCGGCCACGAGGTCGCCGGCCATGCCGGCTCCGCGGCCTCCGCGCCGGCGCTTCAGGTAGAGGAATGCCGCCACGCCGCCCATCGCCGCCACCACCGCCATCACGACGGTCCAGCGGACGCCAATCGCGGATGTGTCCAGGGCCGGAGGCATGCCGGCGACGAGCACGCCGGCCGCCACGAGTGCCAGCAGGGTCACGGTGTCGATGAGACGGTCGACCACGCTGGCCACGGTGGCCGCCTTGGGGCTCACTCCATGTGGCAGCAGGTAGGTGGCGCGCACGACATCGCCGCCGGCCACTCCGGGCAGCCCGAGATTCGCCACCAGGCCGGCAAAGTGCGCCCGCAGGCAGAGTGGCATCGATGCGTGTTCATCGTGCAGGAGACGCTGGTACTTCCAGGCGTTGAGCGCGTGTCCGGCGAGGAACACCGCCAAGCTGGCCAGCCAGATCGAGGGCCGCACCTGCGAAAACGCCTCGCGCAGGCCCTCGGTCGAGGCCACCGTGACGAGCACGACGACCACCGCCACCGAGACGACGGCCCGGAGAATCCACTGGAGCATCGCGCTTGTCAGGCCTGCGGGCCGCGGCTGACCTGCAGGCGCGCCATCATGTCGGCCAGCAAGCCGACCGACCAGACCACGATGGCTGACAGGAACGCCATCACCGCCGTTTCCGACAGGTTCATCCGGTAGATGTCCTGAATGAGCTTGGCGATGCCGAGTCCGAACAGAATAGCCCCCAGTGGCAGGAACACCTTGAGCGGGTTGAAGAGCACGATCGCCCGCACGACCAGCAGGATGAAGTTGCCGAAGTCCTGCGGCCGGATCTTCGAGCGTCCTGTTCGCACGGCGTAAGCGATTGGCTCGTAGACGACCGGGTGGCCGTTGGCGAGCATCGCCATGGTGATCGTGCTCGTGAACGAGAACCCCATCGGGAGCAGCGGCAGAAAGTGCAGCACGACCGCTCGGCGCATGATGCGTTGTCCGGAATTGAGGTCGGGGATGTGCTGGCCGACCAGATAGCCGGCCAGCCGATTGAGGAACCACTTGGCCGGACGCCGGGCCCAGCTGATGCCGCTCGAGGTGATCGGGCGGGAGCCGACCGCCATGTCGTAGCGGTCCATCCTGGCCCAGAGGCGGGGGATGGCTTCGGGGGGATAGGTGCAGTCGGCGTCGATGATCAGGATGTTATGAGCCGTGGTGCCCAGGATGCCGGTCTTGAGCGCCGCGCCGTAGCCCTTGTTGTGCGGATGGCTGATCACGCGGGCGCCGGCGGCGCTTGCCTCCTGGGCGGTACGATCGGACGAGCCGTCGTCGACGACCACCAGCTCTGACCTGCAGGTCATGCTCGACAACACCGCCTGCACCTTCTGCACGGTGGTGCGGATGCCGCCCTCTTCGTTGAACGCGGGGATGATCACCGCGAGATCGCGAGGAGCAGACAGCTCGAGGCCCGCCGAGCGCTGGCGGGTGCTGAGAGCGTGGCCCTCAGAAGCGCCGGTGGTGTCGCTGACCGCGTCAAGTGTACCCATGTTCGTATGGAAGCGAGGATCGTACCACACGGCTCTATGCAAGCGTGGGCCATTGGCCCACGAAGTCGGTGCCTGTGTCGACTATTGTCCGTGGTGGCAACCGTGTTGCTGGTTCTGCCGCGGAGTCCCCAGCGCTTCGCCAAACTGCGTAAGACGCGGCCCGCACACGTGCACCCGATTCGAGCGAGGCTTCGACAACGCCTTCAATACTGTGCGATTGTTGAGGACGGTTCCAGTGCGAGGCAGGTCATGACATCCCCCCGACATTCCCGGCTGCGATCCCCCGTGCTCTTGGCCCTGCTGGTCATCCCCATTGCCGTGATGCTCGTCTCGGCCTACCGGCGGCAGCCAGGGTCGGGCGTGATCAGCGTGCAGCCGGACCAGCAGTTTCAACGCATCCACGGATGGGAAGCCGTGGCGCAAGCGTCGCTGCGTGAGCTCGAGCCATTCGACAATCGCCAGGAAGTGCTCGACGAGCTGTTCGACAAGGCCCTGGACTTCGGGCTCACGCGCTTGCGCCTTGGCGCGGCCTCAGCCATCGAGAACACGAGGGACTTCAGCGCCGAGTACCGCGCGGGTCGCATCAGCCGCGAGGAGGAGCGCTGTGCCCGCTACTCGACTGTGAACGACAACAACAACCCGAACGCGATCGACCCGGGCGGCTTCATCTGGACCGATTTCGACAACGACGTCCGCGGGTCGGTGCTACCGCT
>JANORI010000103.1:0-2431 GCA_031415235.1 Acidobacteriota bacterium
GCTGAGCGTCCACGGTTGCAGGAGAACCCGCCGGCGCTTGGGGCGGGGCGAGGGTCGCGCCCAGCTGCGCCACGAGCGCAACGGCCACGACCGCTAGGCCACCGACCATGCGTGAGAACCTCATGCACGAACCTCCCCTGCGGTCGGTGGCAACACGCACGCACCAGCCGAGGCTGAGAACCGACAATACCTATCAGTGACCATTTTCAGAGCGTGTGTGGCGACGTGTCAATCACGCAGTGCGGTCTGCCAGGCCACTTTCACGCCAATTTGCCCCTGTCGGGCCGGCCCCGCTCCGGAAATCGAGGAACGATCACTTGATTGCGAAGCAATAGACCCGGGCCGCGCCCGGCGCGGCCGGACCACAGCTGACGGTGCCCGCCGAGTTCCACACACCTAACGGATCGCCCGCCACGGCGTCGCCGGTCGTGGTGCTCGTCCAGCCGTTGCAGGTCTGGTCGGCGGCCGCCGCGCCGCTTGGCCGCGTGCCGGTCACGATGGGCAGCGCGGACGTGGTCGGCTGGCCCTTTTCCGTGAGGAAGAGGGCCGGTTCGAGGTGCGCCTTGGTATGCAGGTCCACCGGGCCGCGTGCCACGAGGAGGCCGGCGGCGTTGTACCAAGGCCCTGCGCCGATGCGGTCGCCGGCATTCACCGCTGGCTTCCCCTGGAAACCCGTGCTGAGGTACGCGCGCCACGTGCGGTCACCCGCGCCGGCGGCCCGGGCCAGCGTCTGGCAATGGCGGTCGGCGCCAGCGAGTCCTCCCAAGTGACCGCCCTCGCCCACGCCCTCGCTCGTGACGAAGAAGGTCATGCGGTTCTGCGCCGACGGCAGGGGCGCGGTCTTCGGCGTGGCGATGTCCGCCACGTTCACAAGCACTTTCTGGTTCTGTCGTTCCACGACGACGACGCGGCTCTGCGGATCCGACATGAAGAAGGTGGTGCCGTCGGGCAGCTTCGCCGACGCGACGTCGAAGTATTTCGGAAAGCTGGCGCGCAGCAGCGGCGTGATGTCGCGGGTGGCTGCGTCGAACGCCGTGCCGAAGTCGGTGCGCGCGCCGCCGCCATCGGGCTTCACGTGGCAGGTGCCGCAGCCGTCCACCTCGGCGCGACGCATCGGATCGGACTGGAACTTGACCAGGAACTCCGGTCGGGCCCACGCCGGCTGCACCGCGCCCGCGGCGAGCGTGAGCATCCAGGCGGCGCCAACCCGGCGCAGGGGGGACGAGCCGACGGTTCGCATTGCGGGGGAGTGTAACGCCAGCTGGACCCTGGTGAGTGTCACGAGTTGTCGCAGTCGATGGCGCGCCGGTGGCCGGTCAGCGGCCCGATCCGTCCCGGATAGTCCCGGAGAGGCTCCCCAGGAACGCCACCAGCGCACGCGTCTCTGCGGTCGTGAAGCGCAGCGGGCGAATCTCGGGATCGAGATTCGGGTTGGCGCGTCCGCCCTCGTCGTAGAACCTCACGACCGCCTCCAGCGTGCCGAGGCTGCCGTCGTGCATGTAGGGTGCCGTGCGGGCGACGTCGCGGAGCGTGGGCGTCTTGAACGCCCCGCGATCGTCGTTCTTCCCAGTGACGAGGAACCGGCCCTCGTCCTGAAACCCCGCCTGCCCTGAGCCTGTCATCCCTCGACCTCGCTCGGGACGATCCTGAGGCTCTCGAAGGATCGAAGGGCGCCAGGCGGCGCCGGTGTTGTGGGTCCGCTCGTCGGAGAACGTCGGGCCCACGTGGCAGGCGGTGCAGTTGCCCTTGCCGCGGAAGATCCGAAGGCCGGTCTGCTGTGCGGCCGACAGGGCGGAGCGATCGCCGTTGATGAAGCGGTCGAAGGGTGAGTTGCCAGACAGGATCGAGCGCACGTAGCTGGCCAGCGCATCCGACAACTCGGCGTGCGAGAGGCCGACGCGGGCCGCGGCCACGGCCACTGGCAGGTCCATCTCGTTCGGGTCTTCGATGGGCTTCAGCACCTGCTCTTCGAGCGTTGCGATCCGTGCATCCCAGAAGAAGCCGCGGCCGTAGCCGCGATTGATCAGGGCGGGCGCGTTCCGTCGGCCGCGCCGGCCGAAGACCCCGACCGCTATCGGCTGTGGCGACGAGAACGCGCGCTTCGGGTCGTGGCACGACGCGCACGAGAGCGTGTGGTCGCGCGACAGGCGACGGTCGTGGAACAACCGCCGCCCTAGCTCGATCTTCTCCGCGGTGAGCTGGTTGTGCTCCGGGACGGGCAGGTAGAGATCCAGGCCCAGGGGAATGGCCAGCAGCGCCGCGAGGAGCCACAGCATCAGCGCTTGCCGGCCATGCTCTTCGCGCTCAGGGCTGGCAGGAAATTCTCCAGGACCCACACTTCAGTGCTGAACCGCCGAGAGTCAAACGCGATCTGTTTGCCGTCAGGATGCATGCGGACCGCCCCGAACTCGGTGAGCTCGAGGTCGATCTG
>JANORI010000104.1:0-2559 GCA_031415235.1 Acidobacteriota bacterium
ATTCATGCCCACGGCACCGACTGACCTCGTGTGATCGTCCACCCCGACGGCTCACCGCACCCGTGTCACTCGCTGACACGCGAGAAGAACTCCACTCGCAACGCTCGTGCCCGGATTTCGTCCAACCCAGGATTGTGTCGCGGCTTCGCGCGACACAAATCCTTTTTTCGTTAGGCAGCCCCTTTTGAGCGTGCCCACCGCACCGTCGGCTTTCGTTTCGCAGCGGCGCAGTCGCGCAAGAACGAGTTGATCAGCGTCTGATAACCCATGCCGGTTTCAGTCGCGAGCGTCTTGAAATAGGCGATCGTCGGCTCGTCGAGCCGAATCGTGACAGCCCTCTTGAGGCGCGCTGCGTACGGATTGGGCCGAGACCTGCTGAAGTCGTACTCTTTTCTCATGATCGGACGCCTCACTCGTCGTACGCCGTGCGTTCCTGGGGTGTTGCCTTTCGCGCCGAGATGATTCGAATCAGCGCGTCTGACTCACGGTACGCGTGCACCACGACCAGCATCCGGAGCGCGCGGCTCAACCCCAGCAGAACAAGTCGGTCTTCCGAGTCGGAGTGATCCGGATCGTCGACCAACCGGGCACGGTCGTCGTAGAACACCGATTCCGCTTCCTCGAACGACACCCCGTGCTTCCGGAGATTCGTCCGAGCCTTCGCCGGATCCCAAGTGAACTCCACTCGCGCCATGCGTGGCATCAGTATGCACGCTGTATTTACGGCTGGCAAGCCGCGGCGGTCTGCCTAACGTCAGCGCTCACCAGCGGCCGATCACCGTTCTTGACCATCGCGGCCTTCTGGTGCAGCGCATGTTAGCCCGATCGTTGATGATCGGCGTGCGACCGTTCGGCCCAACCGCGCGCCATCGCCGTGAATTCCTCGGCCACCTCCGGCCAGTCGTGCAAGGTGGTCGGGTCGAAGTCTGCCCCATTGGGCCACGTCAACGTGCCGACCTCGCGGTCGAGCACGACTGCGTTGAACAGCGCCAAGTCCTGGAGCGGTCCGAACAGTGTGCCCTCGAGCACGGGACGAAAATCGATACGCTGCACGGTGCCGTCGCCGAACCGCAGGGTCAGTGTGTACGGACCCACGATGCTGAACTGCTCGACACGGTGAATGGCGTGGGACATGGCTAGACCTCTCAGTGTAGCGGTTCGATCTTGACGGGTGGCTCGCCGGTTCGCAACAGATCCCAATCGTGTTGGAGTTCCTGCCGGTGGATCTCGGCCCAAGCCTCGACCAGCCGTTGCTGCGTCCGGGGCAGGCTCCCAGCGATGCACTCGATTGCGTCGATCGCGAACACTGCCGCCGCGTCCTGATAGTACGCGTGGAAGTGCGGCCGGTGATGGGGTCCGCGCGGCTCGGCGAACATCCGAATCACGATGCCGAAGAATCGCGAGATCTCTGGCACTGGTAGCGCTTCTTCCTTTCTGGCTGATAGACGGGCTAACGTTGCAAATGATCCGCGCGCTGCTGCGACATGATCGCACACACGGTCTGGCGCGTCGGCTCCACTTGAAGGTTAGCCATCACATCCCTCTCTCTAGCGCATCGGCTTCAGAAGTGTCATCAGTCCATCGGCAAGAGTTGCACGCCAGTGAAGATTCCCATGCGGGGTTCCAGTCTCTCGGTACGTGACGTCGTATCCCTTTGCCAGCAGCACATCGCGAAAGTGGCGGTTGGCCACGGTAAGCCCTTCGTCGATCACCAACTGGTCGAGCGGCCGGTCGGCATTTGCCATTCGCTCGTAGAGGCCATACTCCAGATAGAAACGGACAGGCACACGCCTCTCAGTCAGGGCCATGCGCGCCAGAGCGTTGGGCTCTGAGCTGCCGGACGTGGTGCTGTTAAACCCTCCCGACTGCGAAAGGACGTTGCCGAATACGTCGGGATTTTTCAGTGCGATCAATGCGGCCGTCTTCCCCCCGCTACTGACACCACCGATCACGACGTCGCGTGGAGACTTGCTGATTGCGTACGAGGAGCGCAGCATTGGCAACAGCTCCCGAGCGATGGCCTGACCGAACGCGTCCCCAAACCCACCAAGGTCCGTCGACCTCGTTTGCGACGTGTCGACAAAACACACGACGGGCGGTCGAATCCGCTTGTCGGGAACCAGGTTGTCCAGCGTATTGAGCGCACGGACGCCCCACGTGTCGTCGATATATGCCAGGCCGTCGAAGAGAATCACCAGGGGATAGGCTCCCGTGTTCGGCGAATAACCAGGCGGTGTATAGACCAAGATGTCACGCGCTCCCTTGAGGGATGCCGACTTGAGCTGCTTCTGTTGGACGACTCCGCGGTTCGTCGGAACGCGGCGTGCCCATGTGTCATCCGGCGCGCCCGGGAGTTCCAGCACGGAACTCACGTTCGTGTCTGAAGGGTCGACGTCCTCGGGAAAACGTCGCGGATTTAGCGGATCTTTCTGTGAGGTGATAGCCCGATCTTCCGGGCGATCGTTTGGTGAAAGCGTGTACGACAATCTGCTGCCGCGACGGACGCGGATGGTCTTGTACCACACGTCGGTTCCGTCGAGATGGCTCATGAAGTATTCG
>JANORI010000105.1:0-2500 GCA_031415235.1 Acidobacteriota bacterium
TTGCAGTCGCTGGCTGCCCTGGTACGAACCGGCTTCGGCGAGGATACGTGGAGCGCCTGACGGGCATTGCGGTCTCACCCGGCGTGGTCGTGGGCCGCGCCGTGGTGCTGACCGGCCATGCCGAGGTCGTGCGCTTCCCAATTCCACCGGAGCGCGTCGGCGACGAACTGCAGTCGCTCGAGGGCGCGCGCGAGCGGTCACACACGCAGCTGCAGGAGATCCGCGATCGCCTCGCCCGGGGGCCCGGTCACGATCTGGCGCCGCTCTTCGACGCCCAGCTCCTGATTCTCGACGACTCGATGTTTCTCGGCCGCGCCCAGGCCATCATCCGCGACGATCGCGTGAATGCCGCATGGGCCGTGCATCGCGCCTACGAGGAGCTGTGCGCGGTGTTTGCAACGGTGGAGGACCCCTACCTGCGCGAACGCGACAGCGATCTGGCCGACGTGGCCGGCCGCGTGCGCATGAACCTTCGGCGCGCCGGCGGATGGACGAGCGACTTGCTGCACGAGGTCGACGGGCCCGCTGTGCTCGTCGCCGACGAGCTCACGGCGTCGCTGGCCGCGCAGTTGGACTGGTCGCGCGTGCTCGGATTCGTCACCGACGCCGGAGGACGCACGCACCACACCGCCATCCTCGCACGGTCCCTGAAGGTGCCGGCGATCGTGGGCCTGCGCGACATCAGCCGTCGCGTGCGCCCGGGCACGCCGGTGATCATCGACGGCACAACGGGCATCGTGACGGTCGATCCCTCGCCGGCGCAGATCGACGAGGCACAGCGACGTGCACCAATCCGGCGCCGTGCGACGGCGGTGGCGACTGGCCCGCCCGAGCCCGCCATGACCGCCGACGGCGTGGCGATTCACCTCGAAGCGAACCTGGAGCGTCTCGAGGACGTGCCGGCGCTCATCGAAGCCGGCGCCGAAGGTGTGGGCCTGTTCCGATCGGAGTTCCTTCTGGCAGGACGGGCGGCCGATCGGTTGAGCGAGGACCAGCAGGTCGAGCTGTATCGCGGCCTGCTCGCGTCGCTGGCTCCGCGGCGTGTCACCATCCGCACGTTCGATCTCGATGAACGTCAGCCCGGCCCCTGGGCCTCACGCGACCGCCGCGATGCCCGGCCAGGTCTGCGGGGCGTTCGGCTGGGCTTGGCCAGACCAGAGGTGCTCACCACGCAACTGCGCGCGTTGCTACGTGCCTCGCCGGCCGGCCGGCTCCGCGTGATGTTCCCGTTTGTGACGTCGGTCGAGGAGATGCGGGGCGCCACGGCGCTCATGCGCGAGTCGGCCGCGCGTGTCGGCCTGGCCGGTGTTCCCGTGCCCGTCGGGGCCATGGTAGAGGTGCCGTCGGCCGCGCTCGCCGCCGACTTGCTGGCGCGCGAGGCGGCGTTCTTCACGGTCGGCACCAACGACCTGATCCAGTACACCCTGGCCGTCGATCGGACCGACGAGCGCGTGTCCGACCTCTACCAACCGCTCCATCCCGCCGTGATCCGGCTGCTGCGGCTGGTGAGGCGCGCGGCCGGCCGCCACGGCATCGATGCCTCGGTCTGCGGGGAGATGGCGTCGGACCCGACCATGATTGGCTTGCTCGTGGGGCTCGGTTTCCGCGCCTTCAGCATGACGCCGTCGGCCATTCCCATCGTGCGCAGGATCGTGCAGGACATTCAGTCGGCCGACGCGCGGCAGATGGCCGGTGAGGCACTTGGCCTGGCGACCGCCGGCGAGGTCGAACATCACCTGCTCCGGACCCTGGCGACCGTCAACCGCGGGGCCATCCCACGATGAGGCCTGCGGCGTGAGACAATCGCCAGCACGGAGGAGCGTGAGGCCGTGACCGAAGCGTTGAAACGGGTGGAGAAACCGTGGGGCTACGAGGTGTGGTGGGCCCAGACCGATCGCTATGTGGGGAAGGTCATCCACATCAACAAAGGCCACGCGCTCAGCTTGCAATATCACAACCGGAAGGACGAGACGATCTTCGTCTGGGCAGGGAAGATTCTGTTCGAGCGTCAGGTCGAGGGCGCGCTCGTCGCACAGGAACTGGGTCCGGGCGACGCCGTGCACGTGACGCCGCCAACGGTGCACCGGATGACGGCGATCGAGGACAGCGACGTCTTCGAAGTGTCCACCGCCGACACCGAGGACGTCGTGCGGCTCGAAGACCGCTACGGGAGACAGGGAACGTAGACAGCGGCTAGGTCCTCGCGGCTAGGTGCTCGTCTCTCAGTTCCGGTCGACGCGTCTAGCCGCTAGAACCTGGAACCTAGCCGCTAGAACGGAATGTCGTCGTCGGTGATGGCGCCGGCTGGCTGGCCCATTGGCTCGCTGTGGCCGCTGCTGTCTCCGCGGTCGTTGCCACGGTCGCCGCGTCCGGCGCCGCCGCCGAGCAGGACGATCCTGTCGGCCTTCACCTCGGTGGTGCTGTGCTTCTGGCCGTCCTTCTCCCACTGCCGGGTCTGCAGCCGGCCCTCGAGATAGATCTGCTTGCCCTTGGTGAGGTA
>JANORI010000106.1:0-31898 GCA_031415235.1 Acidobacteriota bacterium
TTCTGATAGATGATCGCGCCGTAGAGGCTGCCGGCTTCGTTCAGGTTGTCGAGGGGCTGGCGAATGGCATTGGTGCCGGCCGTGCGGTCCACGTCGTAGGCGGCGGGGTAGTGCGCGTAAAGGAAGCGCAGGTCGTGGTTCACCTCGGGGAACGAGGGATTCACGATCTTGGCGGCCATGAAGTTGGCGAAGACCTCCTTCATCCACACGTCGTCGAACCAGCGCATCGTCACCAGATCGCCGAACCACATGTGCGCGGTTTCGTGCGAGATGACCGAGGCGCGGCCCAGGAACTGGTTCTGCGTGGCGGATTCATCGAGCAGCAGGCTCGACGCGCTGTAGAGCACCTTGCCGGCGTGCTCCATGCCGCCGAACTGGAACGCCGGAATCGCCACGAAGTCGAACTTGCCAAACGCGTAGGGAACGCCGGTGTAGTCCTCCATGAACGCGAGCGCGCGGGCGTGAAGGTCGAAGAGAGCGTCCTTGTTGCGCGCGACCTTCGCGGCGTCGGTCTCGCGATGGAACATGCGGAACGTGCGGCCGTTGCGCTCGGCGGTCTCCATCTTGAAGTCGCCGACGACGAAGGAGAAGAGGTAGGTCGAGAGCGGCTCGGTTTCGGCGAATGACTCGGTGCTCGCACAGAATCCAGCCGCTGGCACCGTCGAGCCGGGAGCTGGAGGCGGTCCGTCCGCGCAATACGAGCCCGCCCGCGTCGCTTTGCCGTTGCTCACGGCAACCCAGTCGTTCGGGTACATCAGATTGAGCGTCCATCGCGCTTTCAGATCCGGCTGGTCGAACACCGGAATCGCGAAATGCGCGCGCGCCGGTACGAAGAGCGCGTAGAGAAAATCTGGGTTGCGGTTGAGCGATGCGTCACCGGCGATGAAGTCGATGCCGACCTCCATGTCGGCGTTCCGTACGGTGCGCGCCGGCACGATGAAGTGGTCGGTGACGAACGTGGCTGTCACTGGCTCGCCGTTCACGCGCACCGCGGTCACATTCTTCTGGCCGGGCGCGAAGTCGAACACCACGCGGCGCGAGCCGTCGACCAGACGGAAGCGCGCAGTCATCGTGCCGGTGAGCGCTGTCTTCTGATCGCGCGGGACGGAGAGCGACAGCTCGTAGCGCAGGTCGCGAATCGCGCCGGCGCGCTCGGTGGCGAGCGAGAGCGGAATGCCGGCCCCGGGCGGAGTGGTTTGGGCGGTGACGGGAGCAGCAAGGGCGATTGTCGCGTAGACCGCGAGTGTCAGGACAGCAGCGAACATGCCCCGAATTGTAACCGGGCCTGTCACGGTTACATCTTGCGACGGGCAGTATCTGCGACGTTGGCAATCATTGCGTCGCCACGGCGCGTAGTCAGCCGATGAGGCTCTTCGACAGATACGCGATGGCGATGCCGGCGTAGTGCCGAGGGCGTTGCCGAGCATGCCCACGGCCACGCCAGGCAGAATCAGGTCGGGACGACGTCTGGCTGCCGGCAAGTGACATCGCGGTCGTGGCGCCGCCAATGTTGGCCTGCGAGGCGATGAACAGTACGTCGCCGTTCATCTTCAACAACGCGATGCTAGTATCGGGCCAACCCGTCGGCGCAGAGAATCATGCGACCGGCGGGGCCACACGGTGCGCTCGGTCGGGCCAAGGTGTCCGCATGCGGGACGCCAGTGCCCGTTTCGAGCCACCAGACCCGGAGGCGCACCGATGATCACCAGACGCGAACTATTGGGCAGCGGCGCGCTCGGGAGCGCTGCGGGATGGGAACAGGCCCCAGTGGTGGACCGGCGCCTGCTCGCGCAGGTGGTGGAGAAACTCGACACGATCGCCGCGCAGATCGTGGACGCCAACCGCGGCTGCTCGACGGGAGTGTGCGCCACGTCGAGCAAGCTCCGCGACGCCATGACCCTGTTCCTGCGGGCCAACAGCAAGTTCCCCGACGCCATCGAGGTCGGGTCCGGCGTGTTCCTCGAGATGTACGACTGGCACGTGCGGAACCAGCAGCCGCTCGTGGTCGGACGCGCGACCGACGGGCGCTACGGCCTCGGCTATCTCTTCACCAGACTCATACTGCGGTCCGACGCCCTGCCGGATTTCATCGGCGTTGCCTACGACCTCCGCCCGTGAGCGGCGACCTGGCCCGACTACTTCGCCGTCACGCCTTCTTTGAGGAACGCGACCAGCGGCGGCATCACCTTCTCTGGCGCCTCGAGGTGCGGCACGTGGCCGAGTCCGGGAATGAGGTGCACGCGGCCGTTGCCGTGTGGCACGCTCTTGGCCAGGAACGCCATCCGGTCCTGGAAGTTCTTGGCCGGGCCGAGCAGCATGTCTTCGGCACCACCGAAGGCCAGCGTGGGCACCGAGATGTGCGCCCAGTCATACACGACCGGATCGGCGTAGAGCATCTGGCCAATCAGGGCCTGCACCATCGACAGGCGCGGCCAGTCGCTGCTCAGTGTCCATGAGTAGCGGACGCGCGTGTAGGTCTCGAACTCCTGGTTCCAGGCCTTGGGGTCGTGCGCCACGTAGCGGCCGAGGCCGGTGCGCGTGCTCTGGTAGTCGGTCTTGAGGTTCTGCGCGTAGGCTTCGTCGATCGGCGTCATGGGCCGCTCGTAACGTCCGTCGGTGAGCCCGATGGGGTTGTAGATCACGATGCGCTCGACCGACTTCGGGAACTGGGTCGCAAAGCGCGCGGCCAGCATGCCGCCCATCGAGTGGCCGATGATCATCGCTTTCTCGATCTTCTCGTACTGCAGGATGCGCCAGGTGTTGCGCGCTTGCGAGTTGAAGTTGAAGGGCGCAATCGGCTTCGAGGATCGGCCGTAGCCGATCTGGTCGGGCGTGATGACCCGGAAGCCTTCCTTGGTCAGGCCGTCGATGATGGCCTTGAAGTAGAAGCCGCCGAAGTTGTTGCCGTGCAGCAGCAGCACGGTGTGGCCGTTGGGCGTGCCCTGGGCGGGCGTGTCCATGTACGAGATGCGGACGTCCTGCTCGTAGACGCTGATGTCCAGATACTTGCTCGGATACGGGTACGGGCACTCGTCACACGTGATGCTGCCCGGCTTCACGTCGGTCGGCGTGGGCACGGGTGGCAGCACGCCACGGCTCTGCGCGGCGGCAGAGACAGCGAAGGTCAGCAACACGAGCGTGAGAGTGAGCGGTCGCAGGTAAGTGGGCATAAGTCTCAATCCAGATCTAGAACGAAAGCCACGCGCACCGCCCGGAGACGGTGCGGCGACTTGAATCTAGCACACTGCCGCCGCGGCCTGGCTACGCGCGCATCCACGCGCCCAGCCGGCTCAGGCCCTCGGTGATGCGGTCGGGCGTCATCACGAGCGGTCCGAACGAGATCCGCACGCCATTTGTGAGCGACGCGCCGAAGCCGCGGCCTGGCACCACCAGCACTCCGGTGGCCTCGAGCGCCTCGGGCACGAAGGCCTCGGCGTCCCGGCCCACATCCATGACCGTGTAGAGGCCGCCGGCCGGGGTCAGGCGCGGGCGGCCGATGTGCGCGTCGATGGCCGCCAGCGTGACCCGGGCCGCCTCGCGGTACAGGCCGTTGGCGCAGTCCACGTAACGTCGCAGCGATCCGTCATCGATTGCCGCGGCCAGATAGCGCGTCATCGCCATCTGCGACAGGGTGTCGGGGCACAGGATGCTGCCCTGTTGCACCCGCTCGAGTGCGTCGACGACCGAGGTGGCCGCTTCGATCCAGCCCAGCCGGCGCCCCAGCCCCCGCGCCCATTTCGAGTTCGAGTGAATGGCAATCACGTTGGGATGGTCGGCCGGCGACCAGCCGTAGTACGCCGGCGGTGCCTCGAAGTACTGACACTTGTAGGCGAAGTCGATAGCCAGCCAGCTGCCGGCGGCCGAGGTGCGTTCGAGCATCAGCTCGGCCAGTGCCTGCGGCACGACCTGGCTGGTCGGGTTGTCGGGTGCACCGAGTAGCACGAGCTTCGGCTGATGCTGGTCGAAAAGCCGTGTGAAGGCGCGCGCCACGCCCTCCGGGTCGGTGATCGGACGGTAGCTCCAGGTGGCGGCGTCGAGCACGGGCAGGCGCACGATACGAATGCCAGACGCCACAAACGCCAGCTGCCCTTCGTAGTTGGCGTAGGTGGGGTCGAGCAGCATCACCGTGTCGCCGGGGTTGAGCAACGTGCGGAAGAGGTCGTGCGTGAGCTGCGTGCTGCCCAGGCCAATTGCGATGTGCTCGGGGCCGATGCGTGGCATGGCGAAGAGGTGTTGCTCGAAACGCGCGATCTGCTCGCGGCAGGCCATATCGCCGAGCGTGGCGGTGTAGGCGCCGCTCTGATGAAAGAGCGCGGGGTCGCTCACGATGTCGAGGTACGCCTGGCGAAACTCCTCGGGCGCCGGGTGATTTACCCAGCCGCCGCCAAACGAGATCACCTGCGCCGGGTCGAGGCCCATCAGTACGATGTTCTGGCGCTCGGCCATCTTCATGATCTGGCGAATGGGCGAGGGCGAGTGCAGTTGAGACTGGACGAGCGCGGAGAGGGAGGCCGAAGTCGTTGACGCCATGGCGAGATGAATTGTATCTCCCCGCCCTACGGCTGGGACTTCGCGAAGGCGCCGAAGTCGGCCAGCGTCCACACCGCCGGGTCGAGTACCACGGCGACCGGCTCGGTAGCCGAGGGGAACCGGGTCGTTGTCTCGCGGCTGGCAATCGCCACTTGACGCACCACCGGCAACGCGCCCGCGGTCGGCACGAGTCCCACAGCGAGCGTGAGCCGGTAAGGCTCCGAGGTCTGCGTTTGCCTGACCGTGACGACGACCTCCTTGGCCGCGGCGTCGTAGCGCCAGGTGCCCTCGATCGCCGGCACGCCGCTGCGGTTGAGCCACTGCGTGAAGAACCACGTCAGGTCCTGACCCGACGCCTGTTCCATGACCTGCCGGAAGTCGTCGGTCGTGGCCGTGCCATTCAGGTAGCGTCGGTAGTAGTCGCGAATGCCGCGCCAGAACGTCTCGGTGCCGACCTGGTCGCGCAGCATGTGCAGCACCCACGCGCCCTTCTGATAGACGAGCTGATTGGTGGGCTCGCGCACGGCGTCATCCAGGTTCACGTGCACGACTGGCGCATTCGGCAGCTTCTGCTCGAGCGTCAGCACGGTGGCGCGGCTGCGGAGCAACCCGTCGACAAACGGGTCGCGCCCCTCGGCATGCTCGGTATAGAGCAGCGTGAAGTACGTGGCGAAGCCCTCGCTCAACCAGATGTCGTTCCAGTCGTGCTCGGTGATGGCGTTGCCAAACCACTGGTGCGCGGTTTCGTGGACGACGGGGCCGTTGCCGGCGGTGATGCCCTTCTCGCCGTAGAAGATGCTGCTGGCGTGCTCGGTGCCGCCGCCCATGCCGGCCGCTTCCACATGTGCCAGTTTCTGATAGGCAAACGGCCCGACGTAGTCCGAGTAGAACTCGAACGACCGGCGCGCATCCTTTTCGAAGAGCGCGAACCCCTTGTCCGCGTCCTGAGGAAACACCCAATATTCAAGGGGCACGCCGCGCACGAGGCCCGCATGCCTGACGGCAAAGCGCGACACGCCGACGGCGTAGAGCCACGACGAAATCGGCACGTCCTGCCGCCAGTGCGTGCGGCGCTGGCCGCTACCAAGATCCACTTGCTCGACCAGCGTGCCGTTGGCGATCACCTGATAGTCGGCGCGGGTGGTGACGATGAACTCGCCCGTGGCCTTGTCGGCCACATGGTCGATCATGGGCAGCCACTGGCGGGCGCGGTTGTACCAGTTCTCGCTGAAGGCCGTGCGCTCGCCGTGGATGTTGTTGATGAGCCGCAGTCCCTCGGCGGGGACGCCACGGTAGCTGACCGTGAAGGTCACGTCCTGGCCCGCGGTGAGCCCGGCCGGCAAGGTCACGCGCAGCCTGTTCTCGCGGTGCGTGAAGGACACGGGCCCCGCGCCCGACGTGACGCCAGTGACGGTCATGCCCTTCGCGTCGGCTCGCGGCGTGGCCAGGTCGAGCGCGATCTCACGCAGGCCGGCCGTCAGCAGCCTGAACGTGGCCGTGGTCTCGCCCTGAATCTCGTTTGAATCGCTGGTCAGCAGCGTGAGGCGAAAGACATAGTGCCGCGCGTCGACGCCTGGCTGCCGGGGATACGTGTCAGCGCTTATACCGACCGGCCACGTCGCCGCCAGCGCGAGGATGGCAAGTACAAGACAGACCATACGTGAAGGCATCCGACGATTATATGCAGGGCGCGAATCGGCGGTGCTGGCGACCCGGCCGGTGTTAGGTTGACTCGCTATGACCCCCCCAGACCCCATCGCCCGCCGCGAGTTCCTCACGTTCCTGGCCGCGCGCCCCCACGTGGCGGCCTTTGGCGGCGTCGCTGCGTTTCTCGAGCAGCGCGGGTTGGCCCAGGACGTCCGGCAGAGTGGCTTTGCGCAGATCACGCGCGACCGCATGAGGGCCGTCGACCACCCGGCCGACGCGCTGACGGTGTTCGATTTCGAGGAGACCGCCCGGCGCAGGGTCATGCCCGGCCACTGGTCGTACATGGCCAGCGGTGTCGACGACGACGCGACGCTCCTGGCCAATCGTGAGGGGTGCACGCAGGTGCAGTTGCGGCCGCGCCGTCTGCGCGATGCCACCAAGGTCGACATGCGGGTTACGTGGTTCGGCATCACCTACGCCAGCCCGATCTTCACGTGCCCGACCGGCGGTGAACGGTCGTTTCACGCGGACGGCGAGGTGGCCGTCGCGCGCGCGGCCAAGGCCCGGGGCACGATGCAGATGCTCTCGACGTCGACCGCGATCGGCGTCGAGGAGGTGAACGCCGCGCTCGGACGCCCGGTGTGGCAGCAGCTCTACGCGCCGAGTTCGTGGGGCGCATGCGCGCAGTTGCTGAAGCGGATCGAGGCGTCGGGAGTGACCGTGATCGCGCTCACGGTCGACAACACCACGGGTCGCTTCAGCGAGACGTACTTGCGCACCCGCCCCACGGACATGAAGCCGTGCGAGCAGTGCCACCAAGGCGGGCCGGACGTGGGCCGGCATCGCCCCATGCTCGACGGCATCGACATGACGGGCGTGCGCTTCACCGACCCCGCCATGGACTGGGCGTTTGTCGACCGCCTCCGCGGCGCCTGGAAGGGCACGTTCTTCATCAAGGGCATCGACACGCGCGAAGATGCGCGGCTCGCCCTCGACCATGGCCTCGACGGCATCCTCGTCTCGAACCACGGCGGACGCTCGACCGAGACCGGCCGCAGCACCATCGAGGCGCTGCCCGAAGTGGTGGCCGAAGTCGGCGGCCGCATTCAGGTCTTCCTCGACGGCGGCGTGCGTCGTGGCACCGACGTGTTCAAGGCGCTGGCCCTCGGCGCGTCGGGCGTCGGCATCGGACGTCCCATGCTGTGGGGATTGGGCGCGTGTGGCCAGGCGGGCGTCGACCGTGTGCTCGAGATCCTGCAGGGCGAGCTGACACTGGTCATGGGCAACTGCGGCACCCAGAGGGTCGCCGACATCTCACGCGCCTATGTCGCCACGCCGACCTGGAAGATCTAGCGCCAGACAAGTCTCGATCCGGGGACGGCGAGTCACCGACTCCGTCGCCTGACACGGGCGACCGCGATCAGACCACGTCACGGTCGAACACCGCGCGCGGTTCTCGAGGCCTTGGCGGCGCAGGTGTGGGATCCGTTCTGGTGGACCACGCCCGCGTCGCTCAGCCGCCGGGCGCGGCGGCGTCGCCGCTAGCGGCGAGACGTGAGCCAGAGCGCCACGCCGGTCACCCCTTGCACGGCGAAGCCGAGCGAGGCTACGGCATAGACGGCTTTGGCCGGCACCGGGAAGCCGCCCGCGGTATGAAGGCGCGACACGACTTTCCGCGCCAACCCCATGCCGGGCGCGTTGACCCCGCGCAGCCCCACCCGACCAAGCGCAGTGGCGGCGATGACCAGCATCACCACGAAGCCAAGCACGCCCACGACGTTGTGCAGGTCGAGCATGAACCGCCGCCACCCCGCGCCGGTTTCGAGTGCCAACCGCTTCGTACGCCACCACAGGTAGAGTCCGCCGGCCTGCAGCAGGAGGCTCGCGGCCGTGGCGATGAGTACCGTCCAGGCGCCCGCCTCGCCGAGCCACAGGTTCATGTGGGCCTCGATGACCATGTCGTTGTAGGGCGGCGGCAGCGGCCACGTCAGCACGGCGCCAGTGAGGCCGGCGACGGCGACGACGAGGGCACTGATGAGCCCCAGCCAGCGGTGAGACACGAGCATGCACGAGCGGAATGTCACGAGGGGCGGCTCCGGTTGCCACGGATTGTCCCATACCTGCGAGGCTCACCGCCGCGCCGCACCCTCCGTCGCGGCTACAATCGGGCCGTGACGTCCACCCCTGAGGCCCGCCGCCGCTTCCTTGCGCACTTCACCGCCATCGGCCTTGGCAGCTCGCTCGCGCCCGGCGTACTCTGGGCGCGCATGCAGGATGCCGGCGCGGACCGCGTGACGCTCGCGATGGTGACCGACGCACTGAAGCTGTCGGGCATCGAGTTGGCCGACGACGATCGGAAGGCGCTCGTCGATGGCGCCAACACCGCGCTGACGCGGCTCGAGGAGCAGCGGGCCGTCGTCATTCCCAACGACGTGTCGCCGCCGTATCACTTCAGCCCGGTCGTTCCCGGCATCACGGTGGACCGCACGCGCATGCCGTTCGTGCTGAGCAAGGCGCCGCCAGTGACGCGGCCCGCCAGTCTGGAGGACGTGGCCTTCTGGCCCGTGCGCCACCTCGCCGAGCTGGTGCGCACCAGACAAGTCACGTCCGTCGAGCTGACGCGCATGTATCTGGCTCGCCTCCACCGGCACAACGCCGTCCTGAATAACGTCGTGACCTTCCTCGATGAGCACGGGCTGGCCGAGGCTGCGCGCGCCGATGCCGAGATCGCGGCCGGCAGGTACACAGGGCCGCTGCACGGCATTCCGTGGGGCGTGAAGGACATCATCACGGTGAGGGGCTTCAAGACCACGTGGGGGTCGCCCGCCTTCACCGAGCAGCAGTTCGACTACGACGCAAGCATCGTCGAAATGCTGCGCGCGGCCGGCGCCGTGCTGCTGGCCAAGCTCGCGACCGGCGAACTGGCGTCGGGCGACACCTGGTTCGGCGGTCAGACCAAGAGCCCGTGGGATCCCACCCAAGGCTCGAGCGGCTCGTCGGCGGGGCCCTCGTCGGCCACGGCAGCCGGCGGCGTCGCCTTTGCGATTGGCAGCGAAACCAGTGGGTCGATTCTCAGTCCTGCGGCTCGCTGCGGCGTCGTGGGACTGCTGCCCACCTTTGGTCGCGTGAGCCGTCACGGCGCGATGGCGGTGTCGTGGACGCAGGATCGCCTGGGCCCGATCTGCCGCTACGCGGAGGATTGCGCGATTGTGATGCAGGCCATCAGCAAGCCCGATGGCCGCGACATGAGCGTGACCGACCTGCCATTCAACTGGAACCCCGCGCTCGACCTGCGCCGCCTGAAAGTGGGCATTCTGCAGGCGTCGTTCGACGAGCTGACCGAACCGGCGGCCAAGGCGAATGCGGCTGCCACGCTCGAGGTGCTCAAGGCACTCGGCGTCGCCCGTTTCGTGCCGGTGCACGTGCCGGAATCGTCGCTCGACCTGAGCGGCATCTGGGTCGAGTCGGCGGCGTTCTTCGATCAGCACGTGCGCGCGGGACGCATGGCCAAGGCGCCTTTCGGCATCGGCCGGCGAACCAGCCGTCTCGTGTCGGCGGTGGACTTCCTGCAGGCGCAGCGCCTGCGCATGATGATGATGGAGGCGCTGGCCAAGGCGACGGCGCACGTCGATCTCTACATCGTGGCCTCCAACAGCATCGGCAGAGGCGGCCCGGGCGGACCGCCGCCGGGCGCGGGTGTCCCCGGCGCTGCGCGCGGGCCGCGCCGGCCGCAGGGCCCCACGCAGCGCCACTTCGGCATGGCGAACCTTGCCTGCTACCCGGCGGTCAACGTGCCCAACGGCTTTGCCGAAGGCGGAACGCCCACGAGCATCGTGTTCTACGCCCAGCCCTACCGCGAACGGGAACTGCTGGCGCTCGCGAAGGCGTATCAGGACAAGGCACAGTGGCACACGCGCCGTCCCGCGGCAGTCGGCGCGTAGCGGCGGGCCAACCGTCGGCGGTAAACTGAGGCGGATGGCGTCGTCTGCGACCCCCGCCGTACATGCACTGCGGCGCCATGGCCTGGCGTTCACCGAGCATGAGTATCGCTACGAGCTCAAGGGCGGCACGAAGGGGTCGTCACGGGAACTCGGTGTGCCCGAACATCACGTCGTGAAGACACTCGTGATGGAAGACGAGGCCAGGCAGCCGCTCATCATCCTGATGCACGGCGACCGTGAGGTGTCCACCAGGCAACTCGCCCGGCAGATCGGCCGGAAGACCGTCAAGCCGTGCGCGCCAGAGGTGGCGGAGCGTCACACGGGCTACCAGGTGGGCGGCACATCGCCCTTCGGCACGCGCAAGGCGCTACCGGTCTACATGCAGCGCAGTATCGTAGATCTTGAGCACATCTACCTGAACGGGGGCCGCCGCGGGTTCCTGGTGCGACTCGAACCTCGCGCTACCGCACAGGCCCTCGAGGCCACGCTGGTGGATGTCGCGGTCGTCCCGTCGGCGGACTGACGGCTGCTGGCGTCTTGGCGCCTACTTCCGGTTTTCGGCCACGAGCAGCATCTGGCCGGCCTTGGGACGGTAGGGCAGACGCAGGTAGGCGCGGACGATGAGCGGCAGGAACGGCGGCGTGTACTTCAGCGTCGACTTCATGTTCACCGGCAGGAAGCGCGGCTGCATCTCGTGCAGCGGAAATCCCGCCATCTCGAGCAGGTCGCGCAGGCCGTTGTGCGTGAAGATCTGCAGGTGCGTGAAGTCGTCGAAATAGGTGCGCGAGCAGAAGGCGAAGTTCGGCTGCAGGAGAATCAGGCGGCCGCCCGGGCGCAGCACGCGTTTCAGTTGCGATAGCGTCGTGAAGACGTCCTCGCGGCTCAGGTGCTCGAGCAGGTTGCTGGCAAACGCCACGTCGAAGTGACTCGCGCCGAACGCTGCCAGATTCGTGCAGGTGCCGACGTGCGTCACGACGCCGGGCGCGGCGTAGTCGGACACACGCTCAAAGAGGTCCACCGCGTGACGCTCGCGGGCGGTCACGTGGTTGATGAAGTCGCAGTAGCCGGCGCCCACGTCGAGCACACGCGCGTCCGGGGCGATGTAGCGCTGCTGGATGTAGCGTACGACCTCGGGCCACACCAGGGCCCGGCGCGGGTCGTGCACGAACCTGGAGTGAAAGTAGTCGCGCTTGTACTGATCGTTCGGGTCGGTAAGTGGCGTGCTCATCAGTTCGGTAGGTCCTACTTAAGCATGGAGAGCAGACGCTTGGCGAGCGGGCGGAAATCGAGCACGGGAAATCCTGCGTGCTCGGCAGACCGCTGAAAGAGCAGGTCCCGCGGCACCGCGTAGAGCCGGGCGCCGCGGGAACCGGCCGGCACCGCCACGCGGTCGCGCGCGTAGGCCTCGGCGTTCTGTACGCGCGCGTGCCAGACGCCATCGGCGTCGGGCGCCAGCACGTAGTCTTTGGGGGCGCCGTCGTCCCGCGCCCGCTCTGCGTAGACGTGCCAGGCCAGCGGCGAGCCCCCATAGGCGCGGTCGGGGACGTCGGGCGCGAAGTCTTTCTGGAAGAGATCGGCCAGCACGTCCGCGTTGGGGAAGGCCTCGCTCTGCATGGTGTCGTAGCCGGGTACGGCGGTCACATCGATGCGCCGGCCCACGTCGCGTGTGGTGGTGTAGATGCCGGACTCGACCGGCAGCGACACGTACAGCGCACCGGCGGCCATCACGGCGGCGACCGGCACGATCCACCCGGGCCGTTCGGCGCCCGCCGCGAGCACGCTGCGCCAGAAGAGGACGAGGCTGAGCAGCATGGCAGGCACGAAGTAGTGCAGGCTGTAGTACGCCATCAGGTAGTAGAGCAGGAAGCTTGCGGCGAAGAAGAGCGCGAGGGCGTCCACGACGGGATCGCGGCGCCTGAGCTGCAGCAGCGCGAGCGCGGGATAGAGACCCACGGCCGCGAACACGAACACTACCCGGCGCAGGTCGGTGGCCTGCAGCGTGACGAACTTGCGCAGCAGGTCGAGCAGCCCGTGCTCGCCGCCTGGCGCGGGGGTGCCCGCGGCCGTCAGCAGCACCGGGAACAGCGACACGGTCACGACCGCCGCGGCAGCCGCCAGGGCCTGCCGTACGACGCGCGGGCGGGCCTGGCGATCGACCAGCCACCGCGCGGCAAGCCAGAAGGTCGTCATGGCGACGGCCGCCTGCGAGCACAGCACGGCCAGGGCCGTCAGCGCAGCCACGCCAGCAAGGCGATGTTCCAGGGTGGCGGTGACGAGGCCGAGAAGCAGGACCAGGAACAGCGTGTCCTGCGTGGCTGGCAACGCGATGTCGGCGCAGTAAGGGTCGTAGGTGGCGCTGTAGCTCATCACCACCGCGAAGATTCCGAGACTCGCCGCCACCAATCCGGCATCCTTCAGCGTGGGCCGACGGGCGCCGGTCGAGGCGGTGGTCAGTACGACCGGGCCGAGCACGCCCAGGTACAACAGGAACGGCAGGCGTACGGCGGCTTCCGTCTCGCCGAACAACCGCATGAACCATGCCCCGGGGTAGACAAACAGCACCGAGTTCATGCCGGGGAAGCCCGCGATGCCTCCGGCGGTCGCATCGAAGAACGCCACGGCGCGGTGCATCAGCAAGCGCGTGGCTTCGAAGGTGTGCGCCCCGTCCCCATTGAAGGCCTCGAAGAAGAACTTCGGCAGCAGGGCGATGAGCACCACGGCGACGAGCGCCGTGGCGATGCCCAGTTCGGCGACCCACGCGGTGCCAGGGGCGCGTCCGGTCCACGCGTGGCCTGGGCGGGCCAGGGCCGCCGCGCCCGCAGCCGTGGCCAGGACCACCACGACGGCGATGAAACCCGCGCCGCGGAGCGGTCCGCCGACCATCGCTTCCACGCTCTCGGTCCCGATGCTCACCACGACGACGCTCAGCGCGAGTCCGTGGAGCAGCCAGTGGCCGAGCGTGTTGGAACGCAGGAAGGCCGTGGCCAGGAGAAGACCTGGCGTCAGCACCAGCCACACACTGCTGAGCACCGCGACCGGCACGAGCAGGTAGGCGAGCATCGGCGGCGTCACCGGGCTGAGCGCCGTGGCCGCATCGAGGCCGTCGCGAATGGCACTCATCTGCAGACTGACCGGGCCGCACAGCAGCGCGCCGGCAGCCGCCAGATACGTCGACACGAGCAGGCGCGCGGCCGTGGTCCTCGTGGTGGTGGGCTTCGCGGTCACAATCGTGGTCATACGCCCGCCGCCACCCGAGCCGCGTTGGCCATCAGCGTAAAGGTCAGATTCTTGGCGGGCAAGAACGGGAACGTGGCGCCGTCCACCAGATACAGATTGTCGTAGTCGCGGCTGCGACAGTCGGGTGTCGCAGTGAAAGGCGCCGCCGCGCGGGTCATCGGCAGCGTGCCGGCGTAGTGCACGCTGGCGCCCATGGGCCGCACGTGCACCATGCCCGGCGGAATCACGCAGTCGAGCCGCCAGAGCGCGCTGCGCACCCGGCCCAGGGCCTGAGCGATCCGCGCCGGCTCGTCGGCCGGGGCCGCGTACTGCACAGTCAGCACCGGGTCCGTGTCGTCGCCTTCGAGCGCCACGGCGTTGGTGGACCGGCGGGTGTCATGGAAGTTGAGATTCACGAGGCCGAGTGCGGCGTGCATCGCCCGCACGATCGCCGTGGAGGTGGCCAGGTCAAAGGGCAGGCGCTGGATGATCGGGTGCAGCAGCGCCGTCTTCAGCGTGGTGATCTGCCCGTGCACGTAACTGCGCCCGTCGCCGGTCTCGAGCCCCAGGCCGAGCATGTGGTACTGATACGCGTCGGCGGCGAAGCGCTCGCCGAGCATGCCCAGGTTCAGAAATGGCACCAGCACCTGCCGATTGTCCATCAGGCCCGCGAGTTGCGCCCGTTCGCCCGTTTCTCGGGCGTGCGTGGCCAGGAAGATCTGGGTCGAGAGCAGCGCCCCGGCAGCCAGTGCCACCCGGTCGCACGCGATCTCCAGGTCGGGGCCGCCCTGCACAGGGCGCGCCGTGACCGAGCGCACCAGACGTCCCGGACCGAGGTTGAGGTGGCGGACCTGCATGCCAGGTACGTAGGTGAACGTGTCGAACGTCAGGCACTGACGCAGCGTCATCGACGGCGTGTACAGGGACTGGCGCGGACATCCCCAGAGGCACCGGCCCGAGTAGTTGCACGGCAGTCGGCCGTTGTGCTCGCGCGTCAGCGTGGCCACCCGCGTCCGGCCCACGAACACGCCCTGTCCGTTGAGCCGGCCACGCTCGCGCTCGTAACTTGCCATGAGACGTCGCGAATGCGGGTCGAGGTCGAGTGGCGGCAGCAGGTGCGCGTGCGCGGGGAAGAAACGGCCGAGGTCATCCGCGGCGCCGCTGATGCCGACGCGCCTGGCCACCTCATCGTAGTGCGGGCTGAGGTCGCGGTAGTCGAAAGGGAAGTCGGCCAGTTCGCCGTCGTTGAGCGGATACGACCCGCCGGTCCACGCTTCGGCCAGGCCGCCGCGGGCAAACGAGAACAGCGGCGCGAAGCCGTGGCCGCGCTGGGCGAAGCCAGACGGCGTATCGAAGACGTAGTCCTTGCTCGGCGGCAGCCCGTAGTACTCGCCTGGCGTACCCGGTAGGAGCACGCCGCCGAAGTCGTCGCCCAGGAAGTAGCCGCTCGGGTCGTCGAGACCATCCTTCAGGCCGTTGAGGGTGCTGCCGGGGGCGACGGCCGGGCGTCCGGTGTGACCGACGTCAAGCATCGTCACCCCGATGCCGCGTTCGAGCAGTGACAGGGCGAAGTGCACGCCGCTGGCGCCCGACCCGATCACGAGCACGCGCGCCGTCATCATCGCCGCTCGCCGAGACGCACGACCGCGTGGATGGGCAGCAACACGATGCACCCCACCGCGGCGCCGAGCACGCCGAGCACGCCGCGCACGGCCAGCGCGGCCATCGTGGCGGCTGGGCCCTGGGCCAGGGGCGAGTCGATCCGCTGGTAGTGCGGCGCTGAGGTCTCCAGGATTGCCAGCACCAGGACCAGCTTGCGGCGCAGCAAGCCGCTCGGCGCAAGCAGCCGCGCGTATCCGTCGACGACCCGCGCCGCCAGCCAATGGCGGCGGGCGAGCGCCACGAGCACCGCGTCGAGGGTCGACTGCCCGATGAAGCGAGCGCTGGCGGCGTGGGCCCTGGCGTAGACGTCGATGGCATAGGGCGTAGGCGCGGTGCCGATCAAGTGCTGCGTGAAGACGCGGCACTCGTGCGCCAGCGCCGTCGGGTCGAGCGGAGCCGTGCCCACCATCGCGTCGATGTTCAGGCAGGCGGCGCGGCGCGGGTCGGTCCACGGGTGCGGCGCGGCCACGCCGTGGTAGAGGAACGACGAGAACTGCCCGGCCGACACCGGCAACACCCGGCCGAGTCCCGCGGATTCGGCCAGCCGCAGCGGAGCAATCACGAGAGTCGCCGGCACCCGCAGCGTCAGCGCCGCCCCGCGCCCGGCACCTGCCCGAATCCGGTGCAGCAGATCCGCGATCGTGCAGGCCTCTGGACCGCCAAGGTCGATGGTCTCGCCGTGAAAGAGGTCGGCCTCGACCGCGTCGGCGAGCGTGCTCGCCACATCGTCCACGTGAATCGGCTGCAGCAACGTGCGTCCGGCACCGACAATCGGCACCACCGGCGCCAGTGCCAGGGCCCTGAGGCCGGCCTGTACCGGTGAGCCAGCGCCAAAGATAGCCGTGGGCCGCACGATGAGATGCCGCAGGCCCGATTCGCGCACCGCCGCTTCGGCCGAGTGCTTGGCTTGCGCGTACGGATAGTGACGCACGTCGGGGAACCCGGCGGCAATCGAGCTCACAAACAGCAGACGCGGGCCTGGCCCGCGCGGGCAGGCGGCCAGTAGCGCCCGGGTGCCGTCCACGTTGGTGCGCCAATGGGCCTCGGCGCTGGCCTTGCCCGTGGCCGCGGCCAGATGCAGCACCACATCGGCACTGGCGGCCGCCGCCGCATAGGTGGCGGGACCCGCGAGGTCGCCGGTGACTGTGTCGTAGTTGACGCCAGCGGGCGCCGGCCTTCGCGACAGGGCCAGGACCCGATGACCGCGAGCCACGAGCACGGGCACGAGCCGCGACCCGACAAAGCCCGTGGCGCCGGTAACGAAGATGGTCACGGTTGTCGAACCAGAGTCATCGCGCGTCGCGGCGCTCGGGCGCGGCTGTGGCGACCAGCTCCTCGACCACGTACATCGGCCGTGGCTTCACCTCGTTGAACACTCGGCCCAGATACTCGCCGAGGATGCCCAGGCAAATGAGCTGGACGCTGCCAAGGAAGAGCATGGCGACCATGATGGTCGCCCAGCCTTCCACGGTGTGGCCCAGCATGCGCATGATGAAGACATAGACGAGATACAGCACCGCCAGCAGCGCCGAGCCGTAGCCGGTCCAGGTCGCGATGCGCAGCGGCACGGTCGAAAACGACGTGATGCCGTCGAGTGCGAACCGGATCATCTTGCGGTACGGATACTTGGTCTCTCCCGCTTCCCGCTTGTCTCGGTTATAGACCACGCCCGTCTGCTTGAAGCCGATCCAACTCACCAGCCCGCGCACGAAGCGGTCCTTCTCGCGCAGGCGGCCCAGTTCGTTCACGGCGCGGCGGCTCATCAGACGAAAGTCGCCAACGTCGGTCGGAATCTCGATGTTGGTGAGACGCGTGAGCAGCCGGTAGAAAAGCGCCGCGGTCGCGAGCTTCATCGTGCTCTCGCCCTCGCGCGTCTCTCGCACCCCGTAGACCACGTCAAAGCCGGCCTGCCACTGCTGCACCATGCGCGCCACGACCTCGGGCGGGTCCTGCAGGTCGGCGTCGATCACCGCCACGCAGTCACCCCTGGCGTGGTCCACGCCGGCAGTGATGGCGATCTGGTGCCCGAAATTCCGCGAGAACTTCACCACCCGGACCCGGGAGTCACGCCGGGCGAGGTCCGACAGCTGGCGGAAGGAATCGTCCTTGCTGCCATCGTCGACGAACACGATCTCGTAGTCGAATCCCGGAATTCCCGCAAACGCAGCGGAGGCACGCGCATAAAAGGCCGGCAGCACGGCCGTCTCATTGAAGACCGGTACGACCACCGACAGCAGCGGCGTTGACACTCCCGTATTATCGGACACGCGTGGATCTCTCCGGTGCGGGCAGGCTCGCCCAGCGGTGAATGCCCGCGCGGGCACTGGTGCATACTCGCAGATACCGATCTGCGGTGGCAATGACGAGTTCGAGAAGGCGTGAGACGATGCGCAGCCGTGAGCGCCGCACGTCAGCTTTCGCGGGCCGAGACCCTCGCCCAGTGGTCCTTGAGCGACACCGTCCGGTTGAACACCGGCGCCCCGGGACGCCCGTCGGGATCGGCCGCGAAGTAACCCAGGCGCTCGAACTGGAAGCGGGCGCCGGCCTCAACCTGGCCCAGTTGCGGCTCGAGCTTGCAACCGGCCACCGCGTCGAGGCTGGCCGGGTTCAACAGCTCGAGGAACGGCCGGCCGGCCTTCTCGGCCGCGGCCTCGGGCGCTTCGGCCGTGAAGAGGCGGTCGTACAAACGTACTTCGGCGGTCACCGCGTGCGCCGCCGACACCCAGTGCAGCGTGGCCTTCACCTTGCGCCCGTCGGGCGCGTCGCCGCCGCGCGTGGCCGGGTCGTAGGTGCACTGCAATTCGACGATCTCGCCGGCGGCATCCTTGATGGCGCGCTGACAGGTGACGAGGTAGGCGTTGCGCAGCCGCACCTCGCGTCCGGGCGCGAGCCGGAAATATTTCTTCGGCGGCGCCTCCATGAAGTCGTCGCGCTCGATGTAGAGCTCGCGCGAGAACGGCACGGCACGCGTGCCGAGGGCCACGTCGTCGGGATGGTTCACGACGTCCATCGTCTCGGTCTGGTCTGCCGGGTAGTTCGTGAGCACGACCTTCAGTGGCCTCAGCACGGCCATCGCGCGGGGTGAGCGCCGGTTCAGGTCTTCGCGGACGCAGTGTTCGAGCAGGCCGATGTCGATGACATTTGCCTTCTTGGCCACGCCTACGCGCGCGCAGAAATCGCGCACCGCCTCGGGGGTGTAGCCGCGCCGCCGCATGCCTGAGATCGTCGGCATGCGCGGGTCGTCCCAGCCCGACACCTGCTCCTGCGCCACCAGCTGCAACAGCTTCCGCTTGCTCATCACCGTGTAGTTCAGGTTGAGACGCGCGAACTCGATCTGCCGTGGCGTGTGCTCGGCCTGGCACTCGCGCACCACCCAGTCGTAGAGTGGCCGGTGCGCTTCGTACTCGAGCGTGCAGAGCGAGTGGGTCACGCCCTCGTACGCGTCCGAGAGCGGATGCGCGTAGTCGTACATCGGATAGATGCACCACGCGTCGCCCGTGCGGTGGTGCGTGGCGTGCCGAATCCGGTACAGCACCGGGTCGCGCAGGTTGATGTTGGGCGACGCCATGTCGATCATCGCGCGTAGCACATGCATGCCGTCGGCGAACTCACCCGCGCGCATGCGACGGAAGAGGTCGAGGTTCTCGTCGAGGCTGCGGCCGCGGTGGGGCGACGCCGTGCCTGGCTCGGTCAACGTGCCGCGGTTGGCGCGGATCTCGTCGGCCGAGTGGGAGTCGACAAATGCCTTGCCACGGCGGATGAGACCCTCGGCATCGAGATAGAGACGCTCGTAGTAGTCAGACGCGTAGTACTCGCGGTCGTGCCACTCGAAGCCGAGCCAGCGGACGTCGTCCTTGATGGAATCCACGTACTCGACGTCCTCCTTGACAGGATTCGTGTCGTCGAAGCGCAGGTTGCAGAAGCCGCCGTGGTCGGCCGCCACGCCGAAGTCCACGCAGATGGCCTTGGCATGACCGATGTGCAGGTAGCCGTTGGGCTCCGGCGGGAAGCGCGTGATCACGCGGCCCTGGACGGCGCCGGCGGCCACGTCGGCCGCCACGATCTCGCGCACGAAGTCGAGGGACGGAATGGGATTCTCAGAGGCGTCGGCCGCGCCGGGACTATCCGCTTGGCTCATTGCAGCTATCAGTTTACTAGCCACGAGCTACCAGCCACCAGCCGCGACTCGCCGAAGCGTCCCAGCCTCGCCGCTAGCCGCAAGATCCTAGCCGCTGGCTCTACTGCGCGCAGGGCGGCCCCGATAGCGTGGCCAGCATGTACATTGCCGGCGCACGCCCCTTCTTGGTAAAGCCGTAGATCGTGCCCCTGGGGACCACCGCAAACGTGCCTGCCGCGACCTGGATCTCCCGGCCATTCAGCGACAGTGTGCCTTCACCTCCGACGACGTAGATCATCAGTTCGGCGCTGTCGTGCTTCTGGCCCTGCCACGGTTCTCGCACTTGCCAGAGCCACGTCTGGGCCCCACCGCTGCAGCCGATCAGGTTTTCCTTGTGAGGTTCCTTCGTGCTGATGTGATTGCGCTCGATGTAGTCGGGCACCGACACATTCGACGGTGTCCCGGCCGGAAGGTCCGGGACGAACGCCGGCGTCACCCGCTTGGGCGGTTCGGGCGGTGGCGGTGGTAGCGGTGGTGGCGGGGGGGCGGCCGTGAGCGTGACTTCGGACGTTGGCGCAGGCGTGCCCGCGCGCCACGTCACTTCCTTCTCGAAGGTGTAGAACCCCTCGCGTTCGAACCGCACGCGATAGGTGCCCGCGCGGATGCCGAGCATTCGCACTTGACCGGCGGCGGTCGTGATGCCTTCGCGCTCGACCGGGCCCACGGCGGTGACTCTCACGTCGGCCAGAGTGGCGCCCGTCGAATCGCTGACGGTGAGCGTCAGCACGACCGTGGCGGTCGATGTCGCGGCCGGCCGGGCCGCGCGCGGGCGTGGCGCCGGCGCCGGCTGCGCGGGCGCGGGTGCCGGTGCCGGAGGCGGTGTTTGCGCCGCGGCTGGTCCAGACCCCACCACGACGAGCAGCAAGGCGATCGCGGTTCTCATGCCGCTATCCTACTCACACGTTCGCGCTGTTGGCCAGTCGCGGGTGCCTCGCCGCGTCCCCTGCCCGGCTCCGGATCGGGATCGAGCGCATCGAGCGAGAGCGAGAGGTCCATCGTCAGTATCGCCAGCTCTCGAGATCCGCCCCGGGCGGCGCGGTCTTCACCATCCGCGCGGTGGCCTTCGGGATGTACATCTGGTGATACCGCAGCCGCGAGTAGGCGTTCTCGCGCGTGGGATCGCCGTTCCAGCAGTGCTCCGCGCGATCGCCGTAGGCCACTTCGCCGTCGTAATAGGGATTCTTGGTCGACTCCAGGAACTGCTCTGCCAGATACACGGCGTTGTTCAGGTAGTAGTTGTCCATGTCGCCGACATAGATGTGCAGCTTGCCCGCGAGCTTCTTGCCCAGGCCCTTGTCCCAATCACGGCGCAGGATGTGCACGAGGTCGAAATGCTCGCGCCAGTAATTGGCCACCGTGGGGTGGATATCGCCCGAGCCCTTGTCGAAGATGCGCGCAGGGTAGCCGTCGTTGCCGACGGGACTGAACACCGCCTCCCAGATGTCGAACTGCTGACCGGACCGCGTCCTCGTGCCGAGCACGAGTTCGAGTCGGTTCGTCTCCCATGCCATCTCGTCCACGTGCCCCAGGTAGTTGCGGTGGGACGGGCGCGGCGTGCGTTTGAAGGTATCGTCGAGCCAGTAGGCGTTCTTGTGCGAATAGAGATCGATGGTCGTGAAGGCGCGGAAGTCGATCGGATCGGGACACGCGATGTAGGCGCCGTTGAAGACCTCGGGATAGAGCACTTGCGCGGCCATCGCCTCCCAGCCCCCGGTAGAACCGCCATACATGAAGCGTGACCAGCCCTGACCCAGGCCGCGGTACTTCTTCTCGACAAACGGGATCAGCTCCTGCACGATGGCGTCGCCGTAGGGGCCGAGATTCGCCGAGTTCACGGCATACGAGTCGTCGTAGAACGGGTTCGCATGCTGGATCTCGATCACGATCGCGCGCGGGAAGTTCGGGCCCGTCCAGTCTTTGTAGAGTTGATAGCCGTAGGCCTGTTGGATGCGGTTGTAGCCCTTCAGGTTGAAGCGCGCCGAGAAGTCGGGTGCCAGATTCGGATCGGGCGGAGTGTCGCGCCAGCCCGAGATGGTAGCGGGGAAGTGCCCGTGGTAGATGAAGAGCGGATACCTCGCGTTCGGGTGCGCATCGAATCCCTCGGGCAGCAGCACGTTGATGCCCAGATGCATCGGCCGGCCCCAGAACTTCGTCAGCAGCGTGCTCTGGATGCGTTCGTGCTTCACGTACTTCGTATCGACGGGCGCGGCAATCGCTGGGATGATCTGGTCGAGCATGATCGACATGGCACCGCTCGTCATCGGGTCGATCGTGATCTGGCGCGGCGTGGAGTAGAGGTTGCCGGGGGCCTGGTTCCACTGCTGGCCCTCGCCGCGGTCCATGGGCAACTTCACGGTGTGGCCGTCACTGCGCGTGAACGTCTCGTAGCGGTGGAAGAGCGCTTGCACGGTGTAGGTGCCGGCGGGAATGTCGGAGAGGCGCTGCACGGGGAAGCCGATGGTGCCGCCGCCGACGCTGGCCGGCGCGCCGCCCGGCCAACCTTCCAGATCCAGGCCGAAGATGGGCTGTCCGGTGGGGCCGGCCGACACGTGGAAGCGCGGTTCGCCGTCCGTACGCGTGCTCAGGATGAGCAGCAGGCGGCCGTCGAGCGGCTCGTCGCTGCGCGAGGCGGGGTAGCTCACCTCGAAGCGGAGGGGACCCGCGGCCGACGCTGGCTGGTTCGCGCGAAGCGTGACGAGTCCCACGGCGACCAGCGCGGCGAAGGCGAGAACGAAAGCAGTGCATCGCGACATGGCGGGGAGTGTAGCATCCGCCCTATGACCCTCGAACGCTTCCGCGCCCTGTGCCTGGCGCAACCCGGCGCCACCGAACAGATCCAGTGGCGGGTGGATGCCGTGTTCAAGGTGGGCGGCAAGATGTTCGCCGTGGCCTGTACCGATTTCACCGACTATCCCGGCGTGCCCGTGTGCTCCTTCAAGTGCGACGACGAGACGTTTGCCGAACTGTGCGAACGCGAGGGCGTCATGCCGGCGCCGTACATGGCACGTTCGAAGTGGGTGGCGCTGCGTGAGTGGGGCGCGCTGCCGGACGAGCAGTTCGCGCCGCTCGTCGCGAACGGATACGGACTCGTGCGGGCGGGCCTGCCCAGGAAAATACAGGTGGCGCTTCGTCCCTGAGTTCGTACCTCGCCCGCAGAGCGGCATAGACAGCCGGCATGCACTTGTCGGTCCGCTCGTGTCTCGTAGGACTTCTGATCGGTGGGGCCTTGGCGGTTCCGACGTTGCTCGTGGCGCAGACCCGGACACGCGACGACTGGAGCGCCATCAAGTCGAGCGGGTTCGCCGTACCCGCGGGCGAGGTGCTGCGCAGCCTGCACGCGGCCCTGGCGATGGACCAGTCGCCTGCACCGCAGGGCGAATCGGTGCGCCGAGCGACGCGTGCGGCGCTGGCGCGGATGCGCTGACGGCTGCCGACTGCCGACTGCCGCTATAATCGGCGCTCGTTCCGTCCCAGGAGGATTCCGGTCATGCGTCACTCACTTGGTCTGCTGGTCGTGGGCGCGCTGCTTGGCGCCACGGCGATGTTCGGCACCACCACGCAGGCGCAGATGCCGGCGAAGAAGGCCTATAACGGCGTCGTGAAGCCGATCGGACCCTACACCCCCGGCGTGGGCGTGGGCGAGACGGTCTACCTGTCGGGACAGATCGGCCTCGATCCGGTCAGCGGCCAGATGGTCGAGGGCGGCACCGAGGCGCAGGCCACGCGCGTGATGGAGAACCTGGGCGCCGTGCTGAAGGAGGCGGGCCTGGGTTTCGGTCACGTCGTGAAGGCCACGATCTTCATGACCGATCTGGCCGAGTTCGCAAAGGTCAACGACATCTACGGGTCGTATTTCCCGACCGGGGGCGTGCCGCCCGTGCGATCCACCGTGCAAGTGGCGGCGCTGCCACGCGGCGCGCGCGTCGAAATCGATTTCGTCGCGGTGCGCTAGTGTCCCGAATCAGAAATTCGGTGACGAATGTTCCTGGCGCGGCGCCCGGATCGCAAGGCGCGAGGCGTGAGCATATTGGCCAATATGTGAGTGACGAGCAACGCGGCGAGGCGGGATGCCCCGCCTGGAATATGTCAGCGAACTTCTGATTCGGGACACTAGGCGCATCGCGGCAGAGGAGGTGGTCATGGAGATGCCAAAGCCAGGTGACGCGCACGCGCGTCTGCATACGCTCGCGGGTCAGTGGGGCGGCGAGGAGACGGTGCATCCGGCGCCGTGGGAGCCGGCCGGGGGCTCGGCCACGGCCTTCATCAACAACCGCATCGTGCTCAACGGCTTTGCCGTGGTGCAGGAGTACGAGCAATATCGCGACGGCAAGCCCACGTTCAGCGGCCACGGCCTGTTCTGGTGGGACGCCGCGGCGAGCGAGTACGTGATGACGTGGTTCGACTCCATGATGGGCGTGCCGGCCAACTTCCGCGGCACCTTCGATGGCGACGTCCTGCGCCTGCTGAACACCATGCCGCAGGGCGGCTTTGCCCGCTGCTCCTTCGACTGCGGAATGCCCGGCGAGTATGTCTTCCTCATGGAGATCTCGCCGGACGGCGAGACGTGGACGCCCGCCATGGAAGGCGCCTACGGCCTTCTGACGCCCCCGGCCCCTCAGGCGCGAAAGGCGCGGACGAAGACGTCAGCCAAGAAGAGAACGGCGGCGAAGCCGGCCACGGCGAAGAAAGCCACGCCCAAGAAAGCCATGCCGAAGAAAGCCGCGCCGAAGAAGAAGCCTGCGGCCAAGAGGGCCGTCACGAAGCCCGCGACGAGGTCCGTGAAGAAGGCCGCCAGGAAGGCCGCCAAGAAGGCCGCGCGCGGCAAGAAGTAGCCGGAGGAGCAGCGATGAGTGTGATACGAACGACCCTGGTGCTCGTGGGCGGAATCGCCCTGGGCGTGGCCGCGACCCTTGGCGCGCAGACGGCACAAAGCGGCACCCGGCGCGAGCCGCAATTCGAGAACGCGCTCGTGAAGGTGTGGAAGAGCACCATCATGCCCAAACAGCCACTCTCGATGCACCGGCACGAACATCCGCGGGCGCTCATCGCGATCAAGGGCGGCAACGTCGACATCGTGCAGAAGAGCGGCGAGTCGGAGCGGCATCTGTGGGAATCGGGCAAGGCCTACTGGCTCACGGAGGATAAGCCCGGCACGACCCACGCCGACGTGAACAACGGCACCGAGCCCATTGAAGTCATCGTCGTCGAGTTGCAGAAACACTGAGTCACGGCGAGACGTACGTCGTGCGGGGGGCCGCCGATCGCTCGGCAGGCCCCCCGTGTCGTCTTCAGTGCCGGGCCCGCGGGCGGCCCTGCGTCGGTGCTACTTCGTGGCCGTGTCGGCCTTGGGCATCAGCGCGGTGTCGATCACGTGGATCACGCCGTGTGACGCCGCGATGTCGGCCTTGGTGCGCGACTTCAACGTGGCCAGGCCGCCATCGACGCTCCGGTGAACCCATGCGCTGTTCGGCCAGGTGCGTCGCGAAGGACCGCGTATTGCGGACGCCTAGCGCTCGGACACCGGGTCAAACGGTGCCGCGTCTCGCCACCGCGCGTGCGCGCCTGGCGTCGTGCAGATCCAGACCTCGTCCACCGCGCCGCACACCACGCGATCGCCGCCGGCGCCGGTGAGCACACCGGCCGCAGGCGCTGAGACCACGTACAACGTGTCGGTCTCGAGCGCAACGGCATCGATCTCGGCATCGAACTCGGCGCAGTAGCGTCGCCGCGCGCCCTCGTCGCCGCGCGCGATGACGCCTGCGTTCAGGGTCACGCCGTGCCGCGCCGCCAGGTGCACGGCCGGCTCGTACGGCTGGGGCGACGCGCCGCACTGCGGGGGCGGCACGAGCGCAAGGTGTGCGTAGTGGGACATGATCGCGTCCCATCGGGACGAGAGAAAGGGATTGGCCCAGGCGTAGAAGCCCGGATCGCGCGCCGCGCGCCGCCGGTCCTGGTGCACGGCGTGCAGGTCGACGGCCTGGATGAGCACGGCGATGCTGAGGGCCGCGATGGCCACTGCGCGTGGCAGCCTGGTGGCCACGGTGGCCACGGCCCAGGTCAGCCCGAGATACGCGAGCGGCCAGAAGAACCGCCCAGACGATCGGAACGCGGCCAGCGGGGCGCTCCACGCGCCGCCAACGTCGGCCAGCACCCGGCTGCCGAACGTCACCGTGGGACTGATGGCAAACGCCGTCATCAGCAGACAGATGCCGACCATGGCCGGCGTCCAGAGCCGCGGCCCGTCGGCAGCGACCGAGGCGGATCCGACCTCCCGTCGGCCACGCCAGGCAAGCAGCGCCGCCGTGCCCATCAGCAGCAGGATGCCGAGGCCCAGGTACTGGAAGCCTTCATAGGCCTGGCCGTCGCCGGCGATCGGCCATTCGGGCAGGAAGCGCGACCAGCCAAACGGCGACACCGGCGCGAGGAGGTTCATCGAGTAGTAGCCCAGCCCACCGCGCGACAGCGACCCCTCACCTTGCAGCACGAACAGACCGGAGAGCCACCAGCCAGTGGCGGTAGCCCCGGCAGCCGCGGCCATCGCCCGCACCCGCGTTGCGACGGGCGCGCCAGTCCCGGCGAGTGCCGCCACGAGCAGCACGGGCAGCACCATGGCTGCCAGATAGGGCTGCGTCATGCCGGCCACGAGGCCCAATCCCCCCCACTGCGCGGCGGGGAAGTGCCGCCCTGGTCCGCGTGAGGCCAGCAGGAGCGCCCACAGGATCAGCCAGTGGGCGCAGAGCGCCGCGTGCCCCACGCGCGCGAGCAGGGTGGGTACGAGCACGAACAGCGCTGCACCGAGTATCTGGATGACGAGCGACGGGCTCCAGCGCGACACGAGACGAGCGCCAAGCGCCCCTTGCAGCACGTAGCACAGCCATAGCCACAGGCCCAGGTACTGGAACGGCTGCGGCAGCCACTCCGAGAACGGCTTGAGCAGGAACGCCGCGAGGGGAATCGAGTCGGTGAGCCCGATCGACGTACCCAGCGGCGCGTAATAGCCGTGAATCGATCCCGGTGGCCAGTGCCACGGCTCCGTGCGGAAGAAGTGCCAGCCGAAGTAGTGCGGCACCCAGTCCCCCTTCATGACCCAGTCGATCGCGGTCGGGTCGAGTGGACGTGGGCCCGTGAGCCAGACCAGGAATCCAGCGCCGACGAGGGCGCCGGCAACGACGCCCCACCACTGGCGCGTGGACGTGATCATGCGCGCGTTCTCCACCGCCGTCAGCATAGCGCACGGTGCGCGCGTGATAATCTCACACGCCGTGGCCGTTGATGCATTGTCGCAGGAGTGGGACCCGCGCCTGAAGGCGCTCATCGACGGCGATGGTGTTCGCGCCGACGAACGGATCGCGGCGCTGGCCACGCGCGTCGTCGATCCCGCCGTGCGCGCGGCCACGACGACCTACCTGTTGCACCTCACCGCTGCCGATCGCGCCGACGTCTCGGCGATGTGCCGCGACAGGCTCGTGTCGCTGCTGCGCGCGGTCCGTCATGGGGATCGCACGGTACCGGTCGCCGACCTCGAGGACTTCGCCCGGGCGTGCGCGGCCGACGTGTGCCGCGACTACCTGCGTCGCACGCGCCCGGCGGCCGCCCGTCTCGCCAACCGTATCCGCCTGCTCTCGACCCGCGGCGTCGGCATCGTGGGCTGGACGACGGCCCATGGCCGGCACGTGATCGGCCTGCCGGCCTGGACCGACCAGGTGCCGCTCGAGCCGCCCTTCCCGTGGACGGGCCGCGCCAAGCCATGGTGGGGCAAGGCGCACGCGGCCGCCGACGGCCCCGCCCTCACCCCCACCTTGATTCGCGTGCAGGAGCAGACGGGGGCGCCACTCTACATCGACGCGGTGGCGACGTTGCTGCTCGAGATCACCGGCGCCAGCGACGGCGATGCGCGCCTCGATGCAAGCCCGGAGGGGGACGAGCCTGATCTGGCAGTGCTTGACGCCGGTTCGGGACCCGATCACCTGGCCATCGCCCGCGCCTACCTCGACCGCGCCTGGACAGAACTGCTGTCGATGCCGCTGCACATGCGCACCGCGTTGCTGCTCACGCTGCGGGACCAGCACGGCTCCGCGCTGCTGCCGGTCTTCCACTGCGCGGGCGTGACGCCACTGCGTGATGTGGCCGAGGCGCTCGGGATGAAGCCCGACGAAGCGGCGGCCATCTGGGCGCATCTGCCCTGGGACGACCGGTCGGTCGGCCGGCGGCTCGGGCTGACTGGCATCCAGGTGCTCAATGCGCGCACCGCCGCGCGGTCGCGGCTCCTGCGATGCATGGCGCTCAGAGACGGCCGATGAGCGCGAACGAACATCTGTCGCTGTCGCAAGTGCGGGCCTACGTGCGCGGTGCGCTGCACCCCTCCACGCTGGTCGGCATCGACGACCACCTGGAGAGCTGCGCGGCCTGCCGGGCCGCCTTGGCGCGCGAGTCCGACGCGTCGTTTGGCGCCGAGGCCTTTGCCCGCGCGCTGGCGTCGCCCGAGCTGCGACCGGAGAGTCCGCACCTCACGTTCGACCATCTGCGTGGGGCGGTGGACGACACGTTGACTCCGCCCGATCGCGCCTGGGTCGACGCCCACCTGGCCCTGTGCATCATGTGCACGGAGGAACTGCGCGACCTCGAGCGGTTCTCCGCCACGGTCCCCGGGCGCCCGGTGCCGAAGCCGGCGCCGCTCGTGGACGCGCCGGCGGCCGTGGTCGGGGCGCCGCCTGTCCGGCCGGCGCGTCACCCGTACGGCCCGGCGCGCGCCCTGCCGCCGCGGGTGAGCCCGCGCACCGACGCCACCGAGGAGCCGCCCGCCCGCTACGGCCAGCAGCCTCCGGCGCGGCTGCCGCTGTGGATCAAAGCGGTCGCCGGACTGTCGTTGATCGCCCTGGCGCAGTTGTGGGCGTGCTGACCGCGGCCGTCGCGCGGTGATCCAGTCGCCGCGCACGGCATTTCCGTGACCGGGTGTTGGCTTCGGGACACTAGCCCAGCGCGACCCAGCGGTCGGCGCACACCATGACGATGGCGACCAGCCGCACGAGGTCGTCGATGTCCACCCATTCATCGGGCCCGTAGAAGCCACCGGCCAGGGAACCCATGCCGAACGCGGGCACACCGGCGAGCCGGATGGGGTAACGGATGTCGCCGGCGAAGTGGGTCGGATACGACGCGGGCGCACTGCCGGTGACGCCTTCAATCGACGTGCGGAGCACGCGACACGCCGGTGAGTCCCACGGCACTGAGGCGTCGTTGGCGCCCAGGCCGTCGCGCTCGAGTGTGGCGGTGATTCGCCGGTCGCCCCGGCTGCGCGCCGTAGCCACCCGGTCGCACTCACGCCGTGCGTCGGCCAGAAACGCACGTGGGTCGTCAAAGAGCACCCGCACTCGGGCGCCGGCCTGTGCCGGCACCGAGCCCACGCGGTCGCCGGCCGTGAGCTCGCCCACATTCACTTCCGCGCCTTGGCACGGGTGGCGTCGAGCGCTCCGCCACTTTCCGGCTGGGCGCCAGCCGGCCGCGCGGCCACGGCCAGACTCGACACCGTCACGGCGCTTGAATGCAGAAACTGTCGGCGATTCATGGGCGCAGGATATCGTCGAACGATCCGGTCAGACCGGCGACTGACAGCGGAGGATTCGGTGTGGGCCGCGATAGGAAGTACTCGGTGACCGGGCGGTCGTCACTCAGCAGCGGTCCGGGTCCGACAAACGACGCAAGGGCGCGGGGACCGGCAACGTAGAGCTTACGCATCGTGGTCAGGTCCCAATCGAACACCGCCCGAAACGCCGGGTCGCGCCGCCGTTGCTCGAAGCGAGCGGCGCTCAGCGACTGGGGCCCGAGCGTGCCGGCCATGAGCGAATGATCGCCCCACAAGGTGGTCTCGGGAAACACCGAGAGGAACGTGCGCATGATGAGCTTGTACTCGAAGTCGGTGTCGGACCCGAGCCACTGCAGCACCAGCCCTCCTGGCGCGAGCGCCTTGCGCACCAGCTCGAAGTACTGCCGTGAGTAGAGACTCGTGGCCCCGGCGCGATTGGGCAGGATGAGGTCGGCGGTGATCACGTCGTACTTCGTTGTGGTGGTGAGCAGGAAGTTGCGGCCGTCATCCACGCGCAGGCGCACATTGGGCCGGGTCAGCAGGTCGAAGTTGATGTGCCCGAAGAAGGCGGCTCCGCGCACGACCTCGCCCGAGAGCTCGACCACGTCCACCTGGGCGCCCGGGAACATCGCCGCCGCACCGGGCGTAGCCCCGCCGCCCAGCCCGACGACGAGCACACGCGTCGGATTCGGGTGCAGCATCATCGGCAGCGCGCCGATCCGCTGATGGGTCAGGCGCGACGGCCGCGAGTCGTCGGCCTGGTGCATGCCGTCCAGGTACATGACGCGCGTGCCCTGCCGTTGCTCCTGGACGCTGACCGTGGTCTGCACGCCCTCGCCGAGCCACATCAGCCGCTCGTTGCGATGCACGCGCCGCACGAAGTCGTCGAACGGGTCGATGACGTTGAGACTGCCCATCACGAATGCGACCGGACCGACGATCGACAGGAAGCCGGCCACGTTCGGCAGCGTCGCCCACAGCCGGTAGGCCAGCGCCAGACTCGAGACCAGCGTGACGAAGGACACGGCAATCAGGGCGCCGCGGCTGCCGAACCAGGGCAGCAGCAGAAAGCCCGCGACGATCGCGCCGAGAATGGCGCCGCACACGTTGAGCGAGTAGAACGTCGCCACGCGCCGGCTCGCGTCGTCGCCGGCCTGGCTGACCCACAGCCGCAGGCCAATCGGAAACGCGGCACCGAGCAGGAGCGACGTGGGGAGGATCGAGAGCAGGCTCGCCGTCACGAGTGGCCACACGTACTCGTCGATCCCGACGAGGCCGAGCACGGGGCCCAGGACGACCTGCGCCGGGCCCACCCACACCACGAGATTCAGCGAGAGCAGCGCGATGAGCGCAATGGCCAGCTGCATCGACGCGAGGATCGCGAGCCAGGGCCGTTCCCGCCGGAACAGCGGCGCCACCAGGTAGCTGCCGCCCGAGATCCCGGCCAGCACGGCGGCGAGCATGATGGTGAACGCGTAGGCCGTCGGCCGCAGGTGCAGCGTCAGCACGCGGATCCAGATGATCTCGAGGGCGAGCGAGACGAAGCCGGACGCGGCAAAGACGCCGAGCACGGTGGCCCGCGTGGGGGCGTCGACGACGATGGTGTCCGGGCCAGCGGCCTCGTGTGCGACGTCGCTGCTCGGGTTGGCGTCCACGATTCTGGTGCGCACGGCCAGCGCGAGCAACGCGACCGACAGGTTGACGCCGGCCGCCAGCCACGCCGACTGCCGCAGGCCGAGCGCCGGTACGAGATAGAAGCCCGCCAGGAGCGCGCCGGCGATGGCGCCGGCGGTGTTGGTGGCGTAGAGCGCGCTTAGGCGGGCGCCCATCCGAGGGTCGGCCCCGGTCGCGCGCACCAGCACTGGCAGCGTGGCGCCCATGAGGGAGGTCGGCACGATGAGCGCCGCGGACGCCATGAGGAACCGGACAATCGTGAGCAAGGTGAACGACTCTGGGAGGCTTGGGCCCAGGGCTGCGTAACTGCCCGTCATCCACGTGACCAACGGGACGGCGACGATCGCCGTGGCGCCCACGCCGAGTTCAATGGCGGCGAAGGCGGCGAGTGACTGGCGCACGTCGAAGCGAAAGCGGCCGGCGACGGCGCTGCCGACGGCCAGGCCCGCCATGAATCCGGCGAGCACAGTGCTGGCCGCGTGCACGGTGACGCCGAAGACCAGCGAGAGCGAGCGCAGCCAGACGACTTGATAGATGAGCGCCGCGAACCCGGAGCCGAAAAACAGCAGGCACACGACGGGCAATAGCCACCGCGTCGCGGCGGCGTGAGAAGAAGCAGGCATGGCCGGCTGAGGATAACGTCTGGCAGCGCCGCGTCGAGGCTAGGTATTCGCTATGGAATCGATAGCTATTCCCTCGGCGGCCGCGGTACGAACGCCGAGGTGCGGCGCACGTACTCCGCGTAGCCCGGCTTCGACTGCGCCAGGCCTTGTTCGAGCAGGGTGACGCCCGACACGCGCAGCAGCAGCCACGTCATGACGATCGGGCTCACGACCGTGGCCCAGCCGCCGGCGCCCGCGGCCACCACGAAGAGGCCCCACCACACGACCGACTCGCCGAAGTAGTTGGGATGCCGCGAGTAACGCCACAGGCCTACATCGCAGATCTGGCCGCGTGCCGCCGTGCGCTTGAAGCGACGGAGCTGCGCGTCGGCGGTCGCCTCGATCGCGATCCCGCCGAGGGCGAGGGCGAGCCCGACGACGTCCCACGGAGTGGGGAAGACCGCCATCGGGCGCAGCGCCGCGCCGATCGGCCACGACACGATCCACGCCACGGTGGCCTGCAACAGGAACACCTTGATCCAACTGAACCACCACCACGAGGCGCCATGCTGCGCGCGCCAGGCGGCGTAACGGGGATCTTCGCCGTGACCCACGTTGCGGCGGCCGATGTGCCAGGCGAGGCGGAGCGCCCAGAGCGTCACCAGCGCGACCACCGCCAGGCCGCGGTTGCCGATCGCCTCCTGCGCCGCGGCGTAGACGAGCGCCGCCAGCACGAACGCCGGCCCCCACCACATGTCCACGATGCTGGCGTTCCTCAGCGGCAGCGAGGCCAGCCACAGCAGCGTGAAGGCGACGACGAGCGCCGCCCAGACGAGCAGGGCGCCAGGGGCGATCGCCGTCGGCGA